>JBJTMW010000025.1:0-2995 GCA_046070715.1 Aquirufa sp.
AGCCCTTTTTTAGTATGGTGAAATGCTGATATGCATCCACTAAAATCATCGCCAAAGGCGATACCAACTTTATTCTTTGTGCTTTATGCTCTATTCTTTAAATTAAGAATGAATAGATCTTTTCGCCGTAGCCGCCAAACATGCCTCTTTCATCGCCTCTGTATACGTCGGGTGCGCGTGAGACATGCGAGCTACATCTTCAGCTGAAGCACGGTATTCCATCGCAACGACTGCTTCCGCAATCATATCGGCTGCACGAGCTCCGATGATGTGAACACCTAAGATCTCGTCTGTTGTTGCATCTGCTAACACTTTACACACGCCATCCACATCACCCGATGCAATCGCACGCCCTAAGGCTTTGAAAGGGAATGAACCCTCTTTATATGCGATACCTGCTGCCTTTAATTCCTGTTCTGTTTTACCCACAGCAGCTACTTCAGGCCAGGTGTAGACAACCCCTGGAATTAAATTGTAGTTGATGTGCGGTTTTTGGCCTGCAATGACTTCCGCTACAAAGGTTCCTTCTTCTTCCGCTTTGTGCGCTAACATCGCACCACGAACGACGTCACCGATGGCATAAATGCCTGGAACCGAAGTTTGGAGCGTGTGCTCATCTACTGCCACACGACCACGCTCATCTGCTGTTAAACCAGCCGCAGCTAAGTTTAAACCATCTGTATATGGACGACGACCGATACAAACTAGGCAATAGTCACCTTTGATCTCCACTTCTTTTCCAGCGGAATCTTGTGCTTTCACCGTTACTTCTTTGCCTTTTACGGCTGCAGAAGTCACTTTGTGAGATAGGTAGAAATCAGCGCCCATTTTGGCAATCGACTTCTGTAATTCCTTACCCATCGTCTTGTCCATCGTCGGGATCATGCTATCCGCGAATTCGATGAATGAAACTTTAGAACCTAGACGCGCATAGACCGATCCTAATTCAGCACCAATAACCCCCGCGCCAATCACGATTAAGTGTTTCGGAACTTCTTTCATCTTTAGGGCCTCCGTCGATGTAATGATACGCTCCTTATCCACGGGGATAAAAGGTAAGATCGTGGGCTTAGAACCGGTCGCGATGATAATATTTTTAGCAGAGATCACTTCGGAAGAACCATCTTCTTTCGTCACTTTCACCGTTTTAGCGGAGTCAAATGAACCCAAACCGTGGAAAGTAGTGATCTTATTTTTCTTCATCAAATACGAGATACCCGCATTCAAATTCGAAACCACACCGGCTTTACGCTTGATCATTTGGCCCATGTTCACCTTCGGCTTCGCGATATCGATCCCATGCTCTTCGAAGCTATGAACGGCATTGTAATAATGCTCAGACGAGTCCAAAAGCGCTTTGGAAGGTATACATCCCACATTTAAACAAGTTCCACCCATCACGGCGTATTTCTCAATGATGGCCACTTTGAAACCTAATTGAGCCGAACGGATCGCCGAAACGTATCCTCCTGGGCCTGAACCAATAACTACTACATCAAAATCTTGCATATAGGCGATTGAAAGCGAATAGGCCCCTAAAGGCCTATTCAATTGATTAAATATCTAATAATAAACGAGCTGGATCCTCTAAAAGTTGCTTTAAGCGAACTAAGAAGCTAACCGACTCACGACCATCGATAATACGGTGATCGTAGGATAAAGCTAAGTACATGATAGGACGGATGACGATTTGGCCATCTACCACTACCGGACGCTCTACGATATTGTGCATACCTAGGATCGCCACTTGTGGTGCGTTGATAATAGGAGTCGATAACATCGAACCAAATACCCCCCCATTCGTAATGGTGAACGTACCGCCACTCATTTCCTCTAAGCTCAATTTGTTCTCGCGTGCTTTACCCGCTAAACGAACCACTTCTGATTCGATTCCCGCTAGGGACAAGTTCTCCGCAGAACGAATCACTGGAACCACTAAACCTTTCGGTGCAGATACCGCAATCGAAATATCACAATAATCGTGGAAGACGATTTCATCTCCATCGATTTTTGCATTTACAGATGGGTACTCTTTTAAAGCTACACAAACTGCTTTCGTGAAGAAAGACATAAAGCCTAAGCCTACGCCGTGTTTCTCCTTGAATTTATCTTTGTATTTACCGCGAAGATCCATCACAGGCTTCATATCGACTTCGTTAAACGTCGTCAACATCGCTGTTTCATTCTTCACCGCCACTAAACGACGAGCCACTGTCTTACGCAATGAACTCATTTTTTCGCGACGTGTACGTTCTGTAGATGCTGCTGCCGGAACAGAAGCAGCTGGAGCCGGTGCAGAAGCTGGCTTAGAAGCAGCCACCGCATCCTCTTTCGTGATGCGACTACCTACGCCTGAACCTGCTACTGAAGCAGCGGAGATTCCTTTTTCATCTAATATTTTCGCTGCCGCTGGAGATGGGTGACCCGCCGCATAATTTGCATCTCCCGCAGAAACTGGAGCTGCTGGTGCTGCCGCAGGAGCAGGAGCGGCCGCAGCCACTGAACCACCTACGGTGATTCTTGCCAAAATTCCTCCAATCGGAACAACCGTTCCTGATTCCGCTACAATTTCTAATACACCCGCTGATTCAGCTGGCAATTCGAAAGTCGCTTTATCTGATTCTAATTCGCAAAGTACTTCGTCTAAAGAAACGCTATCCCCTGTTTTCTTATTCCAAACAGAAACCGTCACTTCCGTGATCGACTCCCCTACCGCAGGAACTTTTACTTCTAAAACAGACGTAGGACCCGCTGCCGGTGCAGGAGCTGCCGCAGGTGCAGCTACAGCAGCCGCTGGTGCCGCATCCGCTACTTTCACCGAAGCCGTTGCTCCACCTGCCTCAATCGTACAGATGATGGCTCCGATCGGAAGAACATCGCCTTCTTTCGCTACAATATGCAACACCCCTTCCGCCTCTGCAGGCAATTCAAAGGTCGCTTTGTCCGATTCTAATTCGCACAAAACCTCGTCTAATTTCACGTGATCGCCTTCCTT
>JBJTMW010000026.1:0-2856 GCA_046070715.1 Aquirufa sp.
TAATGTAGAGGTCCGTGGTTCGAGTCCACGCAGGCCCACAAGAAAAAGGCATGTGAGGACGAGGCCAAAGCAATTAAGCAACAATCCCTGGGGGATTAGCTCAGCTGGCTAGAGCACCTGCCTTGCACGCAGGGGGTCAACTGAATTGCATTCCGCGTTCGAATCCGTTTTCTCCACCACTGGCGAAAACAAAATTAAAGATTAGACAAACGAGTCTAATAAAGAGATTAACAAAGAGAACCCATTAACCTGGGGGATTAGCTCAGCTGGCTAGAGCACCTGCCTTGCACGCAGGGGGTCAACGGTTCGAATCCGTTATTCTCCACCAGAGTACGATCAGACAAACGAGTCTGATATTAGATTGAAAGATTAACTAGCGACTAGCCGACTATCGACTAGAGACTAGCGACTAAAAACACCACCCTCCCCTACTCTAATGAGAGTAACGGATTTGGGAACGATGTGAATGCGATGGACTTGTCTATCAAAATTCACACAAGGTTCTTTGACATATTGTGAGAATAAAGTAAAGAGTAAGAGCAAATTAGAAATTTGAATCCTTTATGGATGAAGATATTTTAAAAGAGTAAGTGAATTAAGGGCGTATGGGGGATGCCTAGGCTCTTGGAGGCGATGAAGGACGTGTTAAGCTGCGATAAGCTTCGGGGAGGTGCACAAGACCTTCGATCCGAAGATTTCCGAATGGGGCAACCCAGTAGATTGAAGATCTATTATTCTATTTAAGATAGAAGGCGAACCTGCTGAACTGAAACATCTAAGTAAGCAGAGGAAGAGAAAACAAAAGTGATTCCGTAAGTAGTGGCGAGCGAACGCGGATTAGCCCAAACCAGTGTTGTTGCGGCAAGACTGGGGTTGTAGGACCACGATATCGATTATATAAAGGAACAAGAACTGTCTGGGAAGGCAGGCCGTAGAAGGTGAGAGCCCTGTATTGGTAAGCTTATGTAATTGTAGTGGTATCCTGAGTAGGGGGGGACTGGAGAAATCCCCTTTGAATCTGCCGGCACCATCCGGTAAGGCTAAATACTACCAAGAGACCGATAGTGAACGAGTACTGTGAAGGAAAGGTGAAAAGTACCCTGAGTAAGGGGGTGAAAAGACCCTGAAACCATACGCTTACAAGCGGTCGGAGCCCTTTCGTGGGGTGACGGCGTGCCTTTTGCATAATGAGCCTACGAGTTACTTTCACTGGCGAGGTTAATCACGTTGACGTGAGCAGCCGGAGCGAAAGCGAGTCTGAATAGGGCGCTTAGTCAGTGGGAGTAGACGCGAAACTTTGTGATCTACCCATGAGCAGGTTGAAGCTCCGATAACACGGAGTGGAGGACCGAACCAGTTTACGTTGAAAAGTATTTGGATGACTTGTGGGTAGGGGTGAAAGGCCAATCAAACTGAGAAATAGCTCGTACTCCCCGAAATGTTTTTAGGAACAGCCTCGGGGTTAAGTTTTAAGCAGGTAAAGCTACCGATAGGACTAGGGGGAGTCAAATCCTACCAAATCCTGACGAACTCTGAATGGCTTAAAATATACCCGGGAGTGAGGGTTGGGGTGCTAAGGTCCCAATCCGAGAGGGAAAGAACCCAGACCAACAGCTAAGGTCCCAAAATCTTTACTAAGTTGAACTAAGGAAGTCTGATTGCAGTGACAGCCAGGATGTTAGCTTGGAAGCAGCTATTCATTTAAAGAGTGCGTAACAGCTCACTGGTCGAGCGAGGCGGGCATCGATAATAAACGGGCATCAAGTAAAGTACCGAAGCTTTGGATTATATTTATATACTGGTAGGGGAGCATTCTGATCTGCGGAGAAGGTGAAGCGACGAGCTTTGCTGGAGCGTTCAGAAAAGCAAATGTAGGCATGAGTAACGATAATGAGGGCGAGAAACCCTCACGCCGAAAGACTAAGGTTTCCTCAGCTATGCTAATCAACTGAGGGTTAGTCGGGGGCTAAGGGTCTAGCGAAGGCGACAACCTAATGCACAACAGGTTAATATTCCTGTACTTACTTATTGGGCAAATAGATGACGGAGATTACAGGTTACCAGATACTGACGGAATAGTGTCTTTGAGAGGCGGCAGCAATGCCAAAACGAGTGTAGTGAGTAAACTTCCAAGAAAAGTCTAGGCGTGTATAACTAATAAGTAACCCGTACCGTAAACCGACACAGGTGGTCGAGAAGAATATTCTAAGGCGCTCGAGTGAATCACGGCTAAGGAACTCGGCAAATTAACCCTGTAACTTCGGGATAAAGGGAGCCACGAGCAATCGTGGCCGCAGAGAAATGGCCCAGGCGACTGTTTAACAAAAACACATGGCTTTGCTAAATCGAAAGATGACGTATAAGGCCTGACACCTGCCCGGTGCTGGAAGGTTAAGGGGGGATGTTAGTGGCAACACGAAGCATTGAACTGAAGCCCCAGTAAACGGCGGCCGTAACTATAACGGTCCTAAGGTAGCGAAATTCCTTGTCGGGTAAGTTCCGACCTGCACGAATGGTGTAACGATCTGGACGCTGTCTCAGCCATGAGCTCGGTGAAATTGTAGTCACGGTGAAGATGCCGTGTACCCGTCACGGGACGGAAAGACCCCATGCACCTTTACTATAGCTTCGCATTGACATTGGGTAGACAATGTGTAGGATAGGCGGGAGGCGTCGATCCTGGGCCGCTAGGTCTAGGGGAGTCAACGGTGAAATACCGCCCTTTGTTTATCTGATGTCTAATCCCGCTAACCGCGGGAGACAGTGCGTGGTGGGTAGTTTGACTGGGGTGGTCGCCTCCGAAAGTGTATCGGAGGCTTTCAAAGGTACCCTCAGCACGGTTGGTAATCGTGCGTG
>JBJTMW010000027.1:0-13855 GCA_046070715.1 Aquirufa sp.
TTGGCAAACGATGGGCCTCAGTTTAGCGGGGTCCGGTCTGTTATTATTGGTCATGATCGGTTGTTTTTACTTCGCCGTGCTGACGATCCTTCGTCAAAAGAAATTAGCCTTAGTGAAGAATGACTTCATTAATAATATGACCCACGAGTTTAAGACTCCTATTACCTCCATTTCATTAGCCACGCAGTTATTGCAAGAGGAGTTGAAACCGGGCAAAAATGACTCGATTCTTAGATATTTAGGCATTATTAAAGAGGAAAATACGCGCCTAGGGCAGCAAGTAGAACGCGTTTTACAAACAGCCCAAATGGAGCGCGAGGAAATCACCCTCAAGCGCAAGTCCGTGGATATGGCTGCCTTAATTCAACACGTGGCGGAAATCAATGGTCCCTTGTTGGATTCGGTCAATGGATCTATAAAGCTCACTTTGAGTGATTTACCCAATCAAATGGAAATCGATGAAGTACATATTTCCAATGTGTTGAATAATTTAGTGGATAATGCCGTGAAATATAGCCCATCGAATCCGAAGGTTGAAATCCATGCGCATCAGCAAGATCAAGGCGTTTTAATTTCGGTGAAAGATCAAGGAATGGGTATGCCTAAAGAAGCGCTGAGCAACATTTTTGATGCCTTTTATCGCGTTCCTACGGGAAACGTACATAACGTCAAAGGTTTCGGTTTAGGTCTTAGTTATGTGAAGAAAATCGTGGAAGCCCACGGAGGAAAAGTGCATGTGAAAAGTAAATTAGGAGAAGGAAGTACATTTGAAATTTATTTGCCCTATGTCAAAGACGCCTGAAATTTTAGTCGCAGAAGATGATCCAAATTTGGGATTGTTGTTAACGGAATTCTTGAAGAAGAAAGGTTATTCCGTGTCTTGGGCACAGAATGGAGATGAAGCCTTGGATTTATTTGTGAAAGGGTCGTTTGATTTATGTTTATTAGACGTGATGATGCCTAAGAAAGACGGTTTCTCTTTGGCCAAAGACATCCGAGCAAATCACCAGCAAGTGCCCATCATTTTCCTCACCGCGAAGTCGATGGAGGAAGATACCTTGCAAGGTTTCAAAGTGGGGGCTGATGACTATCTAACCAAGCCGTTCTCCATGGAGGTTTTAGTCGCTAGAATGGAAGCCATCCTGCGCAGAAGCCATTCAGACAAGTCTTTGCCTAGTTTAGCGGACGAAATTGCCTTAGGAAATTACACCTATATTCCAGGAAAAATGCGTTTGAGCATCGGTGAAACCGAGCTGAAGTTTACGCCTAAAGAGAACGAATTAATGAAGCTTTTGTGCGAGAATCTGGGTCGTCCGGTGAGCAGAAGTTATGCTTTGAAACTGATTTGGGGAGATGATACGTATTTCAACGCGAGAAGTATGGACGTGTATATGACTAAATTGCGCAAGATGCTAAAAGAAGACCCTCGCGTCCAGCTTTTGAATCTGCACGGCGAGGGTTTCCGATTGAGTGTTGAAGGGCTCTAGTTAATATGCGTAAAGCCTGTATAAGGGACTAATACCTCTGGAATCTTGATTCCGTCTGGTCCTTGGTTGTTTTCTAAGATAGAAGCCACGATGCGAGGTAGGGCCAAAGCCGATCCATTCAACGTATGGCACAAGATCGATTTCCCATCGATTTTCGTTCTCAACTTCAAGCGATTCGCTTGGAAGGTTTCGAAGTTACTGACTGAACTTACCTCTAACCAACGGTTTTGGGCGCCTGACCAGGCTTCCATGTCATAAGTTAGGGCCGAAGCAAATCCCATATCTCCACCGCATAAACGCAAGACGCGGTAGTGCAAGCCAAGCTTTTGAAGTAATCCTTGCACGTGCAGCGACATTTCTTCAAGTGCCGCATACGAGTTTTCTGGTTTGTGGATTTGAACAATCTCAATCTTATCAAATTGATGCAAGCGATTCAAACCACGCACGTGTGCTCCCCAAGATCCTGCCTCACGACGGAAACAAGGCGTGTGGCCCACATTTTTGATCGGTAATTCTTTCTCATTGACAATGACATCCCGGTATAGGTTCGTAATAGGCACCTCAGCCGTAGGAATTAAGAATAAACCCTCTTCTTTTGTGACATACATTTGGCCTTCTTTATCCGGCAATTGTCCTGTCCCAAAACCCGAATCTTCATTGATTAAGATGGGTGGTTGAATCTCATAATAACCCGCTTTGATCGCCTCATCTAAGAAGAAATTGATTAAAGCACGTTGTAGACGAGCCCCTTTTCCCTTGTAAACAGGGAAGCCGGCACCCGTAATTTTATTCCCTAATTCGAAATCGATGATGTCGTATTGTTTAATTAAATCCCAGTGAGGCTGTGCGTCCGCAGGTAGCTCAGGGACAGAACCCCAAGTTAAAACTACTTCGTTGTCATCCGCCGTTTTCCCTTGTGGCACAGAGCTATGTGGAAGGTTAGGAAGGGTAACTAATAAATCGGTTAACTCTTTCTCTGCGGCTTTGGCAGCCTCTTCCATCTCTTTAATCGACGCTTTTAAGGCAGCTGTTTCTGCACGCTTGCCCTCGGCTAATTCTTTTTGGCCAGATTGCATTAAAGCCCCGATTTCTTTCGCCGCCGCATTTGATTTCTCTAAAGCGGATTCAGCTTGTTGCAAAAGGGCTTTTCGCTGATCGTCTTGTGTGATCAGTTTCGCAACGATTTCCGCCGCATTCGCAAAATGCTTTTTTTGTAAACCAGCAATCGTGGTTTCTTGATTCGCGCGAATAAAGGGTAAAGTTAACATAGCTCGGTTTTTAGAAAAGTCCTTCGTTTAATGCGTTTAATGCGTCATTCTTGTGGGAAGCATCCACTAATAAAGAGATATTATGCTCCGAAGCGCCATACGAAATCATGCGAATCGGGATCTTTTTGATCGCTTCTAATACCTTAATGGCAATGCCCTCTTTGTCAGCCCAGAAGTTACCCACGATACAAATAATCACTTGATTCATATCTGGGTCTTCCAATTCTGCAAATTCACGTAATTCGCTCATAATCGCATCTAAATGCGTCGTTTGGTCGATGGTCACACTCACAGAAACCTCTGAAGTGGTGATCATATCTACTGGCGTTTTGTATTTTTCAAACACCTCAAATACACGCTTCAAGAATCCATAAGCGTTCAACATACGTGTTGAATGAATGTAAATGGCGGTAATATTATCCTTTGCGGCGATCGCTTTGATTTCTACGTCAGTCGATTTCTCTGAAATCAAGGTACCAAAAGCGCTGGGCTCCATCGTGTTTTTCAATCGAACCGGAACCCCTTTCAATTTAGCCGGTGTAATCGTGCTCGGATGTAGAATTTTAGCGCCAAAATACGCTAATTCCGCCGCCTCTGCGAACGATAACTCGCGGATAGGGAAGGTGTTCTTCACGATACGCGGATCGTTATTGTGCATTCCATCGATGTCCGTCCAAATCTGTACTTCCTCCGCCTGAATCGCACCCCCAATCAAAGAAGCCGTGTAATCCGATCCGCCTCGCTTCAAATTATCTACTTCCCCAGCTGGGTTGCGGCAAATAAATCCTTGTGTAACGAAGATTTGCTTATCCTTCACCGGAGCTATTACGGTGGCTAATTTTTGTTCGATTACTTTCAATACAGGCTCGTTGTCTTCATCGATCACCATGAAATCCAAGGCAGGCAATAAGGCTGAGCTGATACCCTCTTCTTGCAAGAACGCTTCGAAAATTTGGGTCGAAAGCAATTCGCCTAAAGCCACCATCTCCTTTTCTTGCTTCACCGTGTAAGGCGAAGTAGCGATTAGGCTATCAATGAAAGCAAATTCTTTTGCTACGATCGCTTGGCCTTGACCCAGTCCTGCAGGAGTGCTGTATAATTCAGTTAAGAATTGATCGTAATGCGCACGCAATTCGCTTGCTTTTGCTTTTGCCTCTGACGGATTGCCCGCATTGAGCGATTCTGAAATCGACAGCAGGGTATTTGTACTACCAGAAAGCGCGGAAAGTACCACGATTTTGGGTTGCCCATCTTCCGTAATGAGTTGACGGATAGATTTCATTCTTTCAGGTTTTCCCACGGAGGTTCCTCCAAATTTCCAAACTTGCATATGTTCTCGTATTATATTCCTAACATTTTGATGGCTGTAATGGCTGCCTCATCGCCTTTATTTCCGTGTTTGCCGCCCGCGCGATCCATGGCTTGTTCTTGCGTATTAGGCGTTAAAACCCCAAAAATCACCGGCTTGTCAAACTTCAAACTCACATTCGTGATCCCATCTGCCACCGCTTGGCAAATGAAATCAAAGTGCCTCGTTTCGCCCTGTATCACACAGCCTAAACAAATCACCGCGTCGATATCCGTTTGCTGCGCCATCTTCTGAGCACCAAGGCTCAATTCGAAGCTACCTGGCACTTTGGCACTTAGTATATTTTCTTCTTTTGCCCCATACTTCAATAGCGTATCGTAGGCACCTGTATACAAGGCGTGGGTCACGTCGGTATTCCATTCAGATACCACGATCGCAAAGGTTTTGCCGGAAACATCAGGCAGGTGGTCCGTCGTAAAATCGCTCAAGTTTTTTAAGGCTGAAGACATAAAAGGGGGTTAAAAAAACAAGGGATAAAAGCGCAAGCTCTTATCCCTCATTCGATAATCTGTTCTAAAAATTATTCAGAGATAGAGCTTTCTAAGATCGCTTTGTATTTCTTCGCAGGGATCGATTCAGCTGATTGACCGTATTTCTCTACGATGATGGAATACGTATCCACTGCTTCTTTCACTTGTTTATTTGCTTCGTAAGCGTTCGCTAATTTCAGCAAATAGGTAGGAGTGAAGAATTTGTTCGGTTTGTGCTCTGCTGCTTTCTTGTAGTAATCGATGGCGTCAGACAAGGATTTCTTTTCCGCATACGCATCCCCGATTAACGAGTAAGCGCGTGCTTGCACTAATAAATCCGAGCTAGAGAAGTTTTTCAATTTCTCGATCGATTGATCAAATTTACCCTGTTTAAGCAACGTGATACCTAAATAAAGATCCGCTAAGTTTTGTGTATTTCCGCCAAACTCATCGGAAACTTTCGCTAATTCTTTAGCTGCCGCGGCAGTGGAATCGGATTCAAAAGCGTAAACCGCCTTGAATAATTTCTTCTCGCCTTCTGCGTCTTGTGTTGCGGAATACCATTGGTACCCAAAATAAGCGGCCACCGCTAGGACGATAACACCTAATACCGTTGCAACGCTCGATTTATTCTTGTCTACTAGTTCTGTTACTTTCGAAACCTCTTGTTGAAGCGCTTCTGGGCTTTCAATAATTTCAATCGATTCTACTTTTTCTTTCTTTGCCATAAGGTCATTAATTCGGTTGGCAGATTGTTATAGGTGCCAAAGGACTGCAAAATTATAAAATCTCTTTCATTTTTATCCATATAAATGGAATCTTTTGCATTTTATTTTTCAATTTAGGGGTAAATAAACCTATATGTCCTTTAATCGCCCCGACCAACTCCTTAAACTCAATGATCCTTTTGATATTTGTATCATTGGAGGTGGTGCGACGGGTGCGGGGGTAGCTTTAGATGCAACCTTGCGCGGCTACAAAGTACTCTTGATTGAAAAAGGAGATTTTGCTGGCCAAACTTCCTCTAAATCGACCAAATTAGTCCACGGTGGCGTTCGTTACCTGGAACAAGCCGTTCGGAATTTGGATTGGCATCAATTCAAAATGGTTTACAAAGCATTGCACGAACGCAAGACCTTGCTGAAAAATGCGCCTCATTTAGCCCATCCCCTTGGTTTGTTAACCCCTTGCTATACGCGTTGGGAGCGGTGGTATTACCGAATTGGGATGTGGTTGTATGATAAAATCTCTGGTAGCACAAACTTGAAATCAAGCCGCGGATTGAGCAAAAAGGAAATCCAGGCTGAGTTCCCTTCGATTGAATCAGATCATTTGCGAGGTGGAGTTTTGTATTACGATGGCCAATTAAATGACGCCCGATATGCCTTAGCGATTTTAAAAGAAGCAGAGCGTTTAGGGGCCTGTATTTTGAATTACGCGCGTTTGGATTCGTTTGAATTAGGCCCAAAAAGCCTGAAAATAAAGAAAGTAGTTTTCACCGACCTTCGCTCTGAAACCTCCTATACGATTCCGGTGAAGGCTGTGGTCAATGCGACCGGTCCTTTCACAGATGCGGTTCGCGCGCTCGCAAATCCGCGTTTGAAACCTCGAATGAAAGTGAGTCGCGGCGCCCACATCGTTTTGCCGGCTGAGTTTTGGGCAGGAGAAACCGCCTTGTTGATTCCCAAAACAGACGATGGTCGGGTGATTTTCGTGATCCCTTGGCGCGGTTCAGTTCTGGTGGGGACGACGGATGACCCCGATACTTTATCGGAGCACCCTATCATTTTGGAAACAGAAAAAGAATACCTTATTTCCTATTTTAATCGCTATTCAGCGAAGAAAGCCAGCATGGAGGACATTAGCGCCACGTTTGTTGGCCAAAGACCCCTCTTGCAAGTCCAGCTCGATTCAGCCATGAATGCGGACACAAAATCCTTAGTGCGCGATCACGAGGTAGAGGTGGACGGGCGTTCTAAGTTAGTCAGTATCATGGGTGGAAAGTGGACCACCTACCGTGTCATGGCTTCCGATACCGTCGACGTATTAGAAAAGGAAGTGCTACACGCACCATTGAAACCTTGTTTAACAAAAGATCATTCGCTCATCCCAGCGAGTTCGGTTGCGATGCCGTCTGGTGTCCCTGAGGATATTCAAGCGCATTTAACAGAACTATATGGGCCAGCCGCTGGAGAAGTGTATGCTTGTGGCGCAGAGCGTCTATTGCCTGGCGAACCTTATCTGGTAGGCGAGTTAGACTATGTAAAGATGCACGAAATGGCAGAGACCTGGGATGATGTACTAGCGCGTCGCTGGGGGATTTCATTGAGGGATGAGAGCCTCGCGAAAAAACTTCAGGCCACAAAAAAAGAGGCTTTCGCCTCTTGATTTTAATATTCGTCCTCGTTAAAGAAGAAGTCGTCTTTTGTCGGATAATCCGGCCAAATCTCTTCAATACTTTCGAATGGTTGACCATCGTCCTCGAGTTCTTGTAGGTTTTCTACTACTTCCAATGGTGAACCCGTACGGATTGCGAAGTCAATTAATTCGTCTTTTGACGCTGGCCATGGCGCGTCTTCTAAATAGGAGGCAAGTTCTAGTGTCCAATACATAATTTATAGCTAATTTTTATTTCAAAATATACGGAGGTTTTTATTGATCTAAATCCCTTCCTAAGTGCAAAAGTAAAATAAAAATGTATTTATGAAAGATTTATTTTTTAAATTTTCATTAATTATCAAAACCTTGATTTAAACCGCCTTTTATGCGTTCCTCTACTCCCGTTTCAGTCGAAGTCTGTGCTTATTCTTTGTTTTCTTGTCTTGCGGCAGATCGAGCGGGCGCACAACGCGTAGAACTTTGTGCATCCCCATGGGAGGGCGGGACGACTCCTAGTGCAGGTCTAGTAGAACAAGCATTAAAAGAAACTTCTTTAGAGATTCATGCGATGGTAAGACCCCGTGGAGGCGATTTTGTGTACGATGCATCTGAAAAACGGACGATGCTGGCGGAAGCTCGTTCCTTAATCGCTCAGGGAGTACATGGTATCGTAGTGGGAGCGCTAAAGCCGAATGGAGATTTAGATGTGGAATTCATGCGAGAGTTTCGAAAAATAGCTGGCGATCGGGATTTGACTTGCCACCGGGCGATCGATGTGGCACGCGATCCGATTCAGGTCATGGAAGAATTAATTGCGATCGGCTTTAATCGTATTTTGACTTCGGGAGGGAAAGACAAAGCCTTGGATGGGATTGAAAACCTAGCAGAAATGGTCGCTGCCGCTAAAGGCCGCATCCAAATGATGGTAGGTAGTGGGGTGAATCCAGTGAATTGCTTAGATTTTGTTCAAATCGGTGTCGATGCGATTCACCTCAGTGCGCGAACTACGCGTAATTCGGAGATGGAATACAGGCGTCCAGGAATTTCGATGGGCGGGGTAACTGCAATTTCAGAATTTGAGGTAGCCTACTCGAGTGAAGAAATCATCCGAGCGGCTATCTCTAAAATCAAGGAATTATTCAGCGAATAAATCCGTTGTTTGCCATGCCTTCTCAGGCATCGTCGTAATGTCATATAAACCTACTTCGGTACGTTTGTAGGTAGGCACTTTGAATTCTGCGTCAGAAACGTTTCCGTTCTTGAATTTCTCGATCATCAAAGCAAAACGCGCTTCCTCTGAATCCGCAGCTGATGGAGCCGCTGTTTCCAGTTCGCCATCTAATTCTACGCTATCACCTGGATTCAAGAATACGGGAGCGGCTTTCTTCACCACTTTGCGCATGCCGCCATCCATTCCGCTCGAATCTTGTTCGAAACCGGCTGCGATAACCGTTAAGTATAAATCGTCTCCTAATTCTTCATCCGTAGAGAATCCGAACTTCACCATATCCGCTTGCGCATCGATTCGCTCATTGAGGTATTCGATGATCGCATCTTTTTCCCAAATCAACAAATCCTTCTCGCTACTCGTCGAAACGGTCACCAAAATGCGTTTAGCCCCTTTTATCTCTTGTGAATTTAATAAAGGAGAGTTCAATGCCTCAACGATCGCCGCTTTCGCTCTTTCTTCGCCCTTACCCAGAGCAGAACTCATCATTGCTTGGCCAGCGTTAGTTAACACCTTTTTCACATCCATGAAGTCCGTGTTGATGTCACCTGGTTTGGCAATCACATCTACAACTGATTTTACGGCTTTCGCTAACACGTCATCCGCTTTTGCAAAGGCGTGCTTGACCGCTAAATCCTTGTAGTGTTCTGATATTTTATCGTTCATAATCACCAAAACCGTATCGCAATACGCCTTCAGTTCTTCAATCCCATCTCTAGCATATTGAATTTTCTCTTTTCCTTCCCAATTATACGGGAATGAAACGACCGCCACCGTTAATAAATCGCGGTCTCTAGCAATCTCCGCCACGACTGGAGCAGCCCCCGTTCCAGTTCCACCACCCATACCAGCGGTGATGAAAACCATCTTCGTTTCGTTTGAAAGAACCGCCTTGATTTTCTCTTGACTCTCCTGAGCAGCCTGTTTTCCTACTTCCGGATCCGTACCAGCGCCTAAACCTTGCTCACCTAATTTGATCTTAGTTCGTACCGTATTAGAGGCCAAAGCCTGTGAATCCGTATTGCAAATAATCAAGTCAGCCCCTTTGATCTTCAGGTTGTCCATGTGCTTCACCGCATTGGATCCGCCACCCCCAATTCCGATCACTTTGATGATGGATTTGAATGAAGTTTCAGGTACTACTTCGATTTGATGTTCAAAAAAGGAAGGATTTTGGCTACTCATAAGACAATATAAATTTTCTAAAACGTAAAAATAATAGAATTCTGCTAATTTTTAATTCCCCCAGCGCCATTCGTTTCCTAATTCTAATTCGTGGCGAAGGTTGTGTTTAATGAAGAATTCTTTCGTGGAATAAAAGTCTAGTTTCTTAGCGGGAATTTGTTCTGCGTTCCCTAGGGCATACAGCAACATCGTGGTGTATTTCACGGTATTCTCCATTTCTTTTTTATTCACTAAGCTAAAATCATCGCAATTCGCATGGTAGCAGTCTAAGACGCTTCGGGTTAATTTTCCCAAAGGATCTGCCGCCGGAATTCCCTCCATCAAGAATGTCTGGTTATCGGAATGCAAACCTGGGGAGTTTGCTAATTGATTGCCAAATTCTCCATCAATCGCTTTGATCTGATCACCAATTGATTTTAAGATGGGCATCATTTCATCGCGACCTCCGCCATTAAAACCATTGACGTTATTAGTCATATCCAAATTGATCATATACACGACTTCGTCTAACTCACCCAGTTTTTTTGCGCGTTCTACATAGGCCTTAGATCCTAGTAATCCTTCTTCCTCGCCCATAAAAGCAACGAATTCAATCGTTCGCTTGCTACTTAATCCTAATGCTTTGAATGTTCTAGCTACATCTAATACGGAGAAAGAACCAATTCCATTATCAATCGCACCCGTGGCTAAATCCCAAGAATCCAGGTGTCCACCGATGATAATTTTTTCGTTTCTTAATTTTGCACTTGTCCCTTTTAAAGTGGCTACAACGTTGCGAGCCTTAATAGGCTTGCTCACATTATGCATCTCAATTAAACTCAAAAGACCCGGCTGATCTTTCATCCAATTTCTGATCTCTGTGCCGTTTTCTAAGGAGATACACACCGCTGGAATGGAAATTAAATTTCCCGTAACAGAGGCTGTTCCCGTTAATAAAACCTGTCCTTTTACCGTGTTTACAAAAATGACACCGATGGCTCCATGTTGAATCGCTAAAGCCGTCTTTTCAGAGCGGTGCAAGTTTTTTGTGCCTGCTGCAGCGTCTAAAAGACCGATGTTCGCTAACACCACTTTTCCTTTCACATCCTTGCCTGTGTAATCTGCATCAAGTCCATTACCTAGATCAACAATCGTTCCTTGGATATTTGCATCCACGGGAGTCATCGCCAAAGACACCACCGGTACTTCTCTGAAATCATCTGATTTAGGCGGGGCGATAGATAAAGTAACCGTGTCACGTGCCCAAGCCTCCACTTGAAATCCTTGAAACTTCGTATCCTTAAATCCGTATTCTTTCAGTAATCGAAACGCATATTCCTCCGCCTTTTTTCCCTTCTCACTACCGGTTAATCTATGACCTATGGTCTTACACGCATCCCCTAAGGTGTTGTAGGCCTTGGAGTGCAACTCTACTTCTTCTTTGATTTTTTTGAAAACATCTTTCCATTCATCTTCTCCTGCTACAGGAGCAAATGAACTGGTGAAAAGGGTCACCGAAAGGGCTAAAATTCCAAGGGTCAATTTTCTCATACGTGATTTTGAATTATCACCTTAAATGTAGGCTTTTTCGCAGAAAAACGCAATTAGCCTGACCAATTTTCCCGATCTAAATTTCGGTAAGTAATGGCTTCTGCCAGGTGCTTTGCTTCGATGTTTGAGGAATGAGCTAGATCGGCGATAGTTCGTGCCATTTTTAAAATCCGGTCATGCGCTCTGGCAGAAAGTTGCAGTTTCTCGATGGCGCTTTGTAGTAAAGTGGAGGAGAAAGAGTCGAGCTGACACACCTGTTTGACTAGTTCCGAATTCATTTGTGCATTCGTTTGAATTTTAGGATTTTTTTGAAAACGAAGTACCTGTTTCTCTCTAGCCTTTATGACACGTTCTCGAATGGCAGAACTCGACTCACTTGCTTGGGCATGAAACATCTCGGGGTATTTGAGGGGAAAGACCTCTAGGTGCATATCGATGCGATCAAGTAAAGGACCTGAAATACGGTGCAAATAGCGATCTACTTGAAATGGTTTGCAGGTGCAAGGTTTTTCTGGATGATGAAAATAGCCACAAGGGCACGGATTCATCGCGGAGATTAATAAAAAGTTCGCCGGAAATTCCACCGTTCCATGCGCACGAGATATAGGTACTTTTCGCTCCTCGAGTGGTTGTCTAAGAAGTTCTAAAACGTGACGTTGAAATTCCGGGAGTTCATCTAAAAATAAGACCCCTTGGTGTGCTAGCGAAATTTCGCCGGGTTGAGGATTTGCGCGTCCGCCTATCAAAGCCGATGCGGTGATGCTGTGGTGTAACGCACGAAATGGCCTTTCGGTGATCAATGGGTTTTCGGAACTGAGTTTCCCTACGACGGAGTGAACCTGGGTGGTCTCAATAATTTCAGGAAGGCTCATAGGAGGCATGATGGACGGGATGCGCTTGGCCATCATGGTTTTTCCGGCGCCTGGTGGGCCTACGAGAAGTAGATTATGCCCTCCGGCCACGGCAATTTCGATGGCTCTCTTGGCCTTTTCTTGACCTTTGATTTGAGAAAAATCATCTTCGTAGTGTATGGAAGGCTGCACCGTGCTGGGAGCCTTTGCAGGCGCTTGAGTTCTGCCGTGCAAGAAACGAATGGTGTCCTGCAAATTCGCCATTCCATAAATGGCTAGGCCATCTATTAAAGCCGCCTCCGTCGCATTTTCGCGCGGGAGAATGAGGGATTTGATGCCTTGTTTTTTGGCCTCAATCGCCATCGATAAGGCACCTTTAATAGGACGAATTTCCCCTGTCAAGGAAAGTTCTCCCATGATTAAATAGTCTGCAAGTCCGCTCATCTTCGTCTGTTCAGAGGCCTGCAATAAGCCTAAAGCAATGGGAAGGTCATAGCCGGAACCTTCTTTGCGAATGTCTGCGGGGGCGAGGTTGATCACCACTTTTCTGCGGGGAAAGAAATAGCCGATTTGCTTGATGGCGGATTCGACGCGCTGAATGGATTCCTTAATGGTGGAATCGGGTAGGCCTACTAAATAACATTTAGATCCTTGTCCTACGTGGGTTTCAATGGTGATAATGGAGGCGTGAATGCCCACCAGGGCACTGCCAAAAGTCTTCGCTAACATAGTGGTCGTTTAAGACACAATGTTAACTCGAAAGGTCTGAATTAAATATCAGTTAATTGGATACCTTCATTATTTACCAACATCTTGGTTTTTACACCAAAAACCAATGGCTGATTGTTCGGAATATGGCCTGACGGAAAATCGAAAGCCAATGGGAATGAAGTTCCCAAAGTATGTTCGGCTACTAATTCAAATGCTGTTTTTCCGATCGTCAAACTTGCTTCATTGCAATCCGTGAATCCTCCCACGATAAGGCCGGCCAGGTTTTGAAAAATACCTGCTCGTTTTAATTGCAAAAGCATCCGATCGACGTGGTATAATCGTTCCCCTATTTCTTCGATAAACAAGATTTTACCCTCCGTCGATCCCAAAGTGGGCGACCCCACTAAATGGCATAAAAGAGATAGATTCCCACCTATAATCTCCGCAGAGGCTTCACCCAATCGGTTCAATGGGTGGGATGGGGCTGAAATGGAAATAGAGCCCTCGAAGAGCGCGGAATGCAAGTTTTGCAAGGCGGATTCACCCCCTTTTTGGCAAAAATTATGTGGCATAGGTCCGTGAATACTAGCAAAACCTAAGCGATCCACTTCACATAAAAGGGCCGTAATATCAGAGAATCCCACGATCCATTTGGGATTCGCAATAAAACCCGAAAAATTTAAGGAATCCAATAAACGGGACGACCCGTATCCACCTCGAATCGGGAAAATGGCCTTAATCGTGGGATCGTCCAGCATTTGCTGTAAATCAGATAGGCGTTCCGCATCCGTTCCGCCTAAACCAAAATGACGTGACAGGTAATTAGGCGCATTTCGAACGCGAAGCCCCCAGTTTTCAAGTACTTCTACCCCCTGTTTCCAGTTTTCCGTAGGGGGAAAAGAGGCAGGAGATAAAATGGCAACTTCGTCGCCAGGCTGTAAATACGGGGGAATAATCCGAGTCATCGCGTAAATATCTGCTTTTTTTTAGGATCCTCAAGGGCTAAATTTCGTAATATTGTAAAAATTCTATTTCTATCGCTCCTGCAGATTTAAATCTTGTTCACCCTATTTACAACCCACATCCGGGCTGGGCGGAGGAATTGTTGCACTATTATTCTCTATTTAAGGAGGCGATTCCAGCCGAAATGACCATTCATACCTATTTAGTGAACGACGGGAGTAAATCCGGAATTCGACAGGAGGATATTCAGCTTTTAGAGCGTGAAATAGGTGGATTTACCTATATTGATTCTGAAGTGAATCAGGGGAAAGGGGGCGCTCTAAGAGATGCGGTTCGCCAAACCACAGGCAAATGGGTCATCTACACCGATGCCGATTATCCTTACATTATGGCTAATGCGGTGGAAATGTTTCG
>JBJTMW010000028.1:0-3878 GCA_046070715.1 Aquirufa sp.
CAGGATTTGGAAAAATGGGCTCAGCGCTTGTTTATCCAAGGGAAATCGAATACCTTAAAGTATAAAAAAATAGCCAAATGAAAATTCGCGTAGGACAAGGGTACGATGTGCATCGCTGGGTAGAAGGACGTCCTTGTATCCTGGGTGGTGTGGAGATTCCGTCAGAGAAGGGGCCTTTAGGTCATTCAGATGCGGATGTGGTTTGTCACGTGTTGTGCGACGCCTTGTTAGGGGCCGCGAATATGCGCAATATTGGGTACCATTTTTCGGACAAAGACCCGATGTGGAAGGGAGTGGCCTCGACGCTTTTATTGAAAAAAGTGATGGAAATGATTCGAGAGGCAGGCTGGGAATTAGCGAATGCGGATGTGACGGTGATCTTAGATCAACCGAAACTGAACCCAATTATTCCAGCGATTAAAGATAATTTAGCCTTAGTGATGGGAGTGGATGTAGATCAAATTTCGGTCAAAGCAACCACCTCCGAAGGTTTAGGATTTGTAGGTAGAGCAGAAGGAATCTCGGCAATGGCCGTGGCCCTCATTCAGAAAGACTAAGATGCAGATAGATTTAGAAAAGGAACGTTTAGAGATATTGAAGCGCTACCGCAAATTATTGCGGACGGCGAAACCTTTTTTAAAGGATGATGACGCGAAGCAAATCAAGAAAGCGTTCTTGATTTCAGCGGAGGCGCACAAGGAAATGCGCCGCAAATCCGGCGAGCCCTACATTTACCATCCACTTGCCGTCGCGCAAATTTGCGTGGAGGAAATCGGCCTGGGAACCACATCGATTATTTCCGCTTTACTGCATGATGTGGTGGAGGATACGGATACGACTTTGGCTGATATCGAAAAACAATTCAATCCCAAAATCGCTTCGATCATCGATGGCCTGACGAAAATCGCCGGAACCTTCGAATATGGAACTTCGCAGCAGGCGGAGAATTTCCGGAAGATGCTTTTAACGCTTTCGGATGATATTCGCGTGATCTTGATTAAGCTAGCGGACCGCTTGCACAACATGCGGACGCTGGCGAGCATGGCGAAGGAAAAGCAGATGAAGATCGCTTCGGAGACGATTTATTTGTACGCGCCGTTAGCTCACCGCTTAGGTCTGAATGCGATAAAATCCGAGTTAGAAGACTTAGGATTAAAACATACGGAGCCAGAAGCTTACAAGGAAATTGCGGATAAGTTGATGGAAAATAAGCGAAGCCGAGAGAGTTTCGTAGAAAATTTCATCAAGCCGATTAAGAAAACCTTGGACGAGCGCGGATTAAATTATACCATCAAAGGTCGCCCTAAATCCATCTTTTCCATTTACAACAAAATCAAAAAAGGCAACACGCCCTTTGAGAAAATATATGATCTTTTTGCGGTGCGCGTCGTCTTAGATGTACCCGTAGAGAGGGAAAAATCTGATTGCTGGGAAGTGTATTCTGTGGTGACGGACCATTACCGCCCTAACCCAAGTCGCTTGAAGGACTGGGTTTCTACGCCTAAATCGAATGGATATGAGTCGCTTCACACCACGGTGATGAGCCAGCCATTTGCGCAGGATAGAGAAGGGCGCTGGGTTGAGGTGCAGATTCGGTCGAAGCGGATGGACGAGATTGCGGAGAAAGGGGTGGCGGCGCACTTTAAATACAAGGGAACGGACACGCGGACGAGCGAGGCTTTTGAATCTTGGTTATCCCAAGTGCGTGAGGCCATTGAGGCGAACGATAAGAGCCAATCTGCGGTAGAATTAGTGGAGGACATCAAGAACTCGCTCTACCACGAGGAGGTTTTTGTGTTTAGTCCCAAAGGAAAGTTGATCGTCTTGCAATCCGGTGCTACGGCTTTGGACTTCGCTTTCGAGATTCACTCGGAGGTGGGTGCGCGTTGTATAGGGGCCAAAGTAGGGGGCAAACTCGTTCCCCTCTCACATAAATTACAGAATGGGGATCAAATCGAAATCCTCACTTCTTCGAAGCAAAAACCGTCCGAGGATTGGTTGCGCATCGTGTTTACGACGAAGGCGAAAGCCCGTATCAAGGACTTTATTAAGGAGGAAAATAAATCCCATCTGATCAAGGGCCGCGATTTGATCGAGCACCGCTTGAAGCATTTGGGTTATCCTATGTTAACCTTAGAAATCACGAACCAGTTGCGGGCCTATTTTAATGCCAAAGATGCGAACGATTTGTTCTACCGTTTTGGCAAAGCTTACATCAATATTGATCAACTTAAGCACTGGAAGTTAGATCGCGAATTACACGAAAGAAAGCAGGCAGAGAAATCAATCCAAGCGCCTATCGTGGATAGCAAATCCTTTAGAAAGGAGATGCAACAATACCACAAGGAGCGCAAAGAGTCTGATACACTGTTGATTGGGGAGGACATGGACAAGGTGGATTATACCTTAGCTAAATGTTGTAATCCGATTTCTGGCGACGAGGTGTTCGGATTTGTGACTATTAATGAGGGGATCAAAATTCACCGGGCGGCCTGCCCTAATTCGCCGGAATTACTTTCTAGGCACGGGGATCGCGTGATAAAGGCTCAGTGGACCTCGCAAATTGCGATGTCATTTGTGGTGGACTTAGTGATTCGTGGCATCGATCGCGTAGGATTAGTGAATGATGTAACGCGCTTGATATCAGAGAAGTTGCAAGTGAATATTACCGCCTTGAATATAGGGGTCAAAGATGGATTATTTGAAGGCCAAATATCACTGATGGTACAAGACACCGATCACCTCGATAGCTTGAGTGCAGAAATGGAACAAGTTCCCGGCGTAATTGAGGTGGAACGGAAAGTTTCTTAGTTTTTATCGGTTATTTTTGCTTATTTTACGTCGTTTTTTTTCCATAAATGTCCCAAGAATTAGATAAACTAGATTCAGTAAAAAAGATCTTCACTGCCTACCTGGAAAACAAGGGTTTGCGGAAGACTCCGGAGCGCTTTGCGATCCTGGAAGAGATCTATTTACGGGACGATCACTTTGATGTGGAGGAGTTGTATATCTCCATGAAAAACAAGAAATACCAAGTCTCTAGGGCTACCGTTTACAACACGCTCGATGTGTTAGTGGAATGCGATTTAGTGGTGAAACACCAGTTTGGTCGCAATCAGGCGCAATTCGAGAAATCCTATGGACGTCGTCAACACGATCATTTAATATGTACCGATTGCCACAAAGTCACGGAATTTTGTGATCCTCGGGTTCAAACCATCCAAAGTTTAGTAGGTGAAATGCTGCAATTCAATGTAATGCACCATTCCCTTATTTTTTACGGCTCTTGTACGAACAAAAATTGTGAACACAGAGCTAATTTTCAAGCAAGAAATCAAGAATAAAACAATATTATGGCAGTTGATGTATTATTAGGCTTACAATGGGGTGATGAAGGGAAAGGAAAGATCGTAGACGTTCTCGCACCCAAATATCAAGTAGTGGCGCGTTTTCAAGGCGGACCTAACGCAGGTCACACCTTAGAATTCGACGGTTTTAAGCACGTTTTGCATCAAATTCCATCGGGAATTTTCCGCCAAGAAGTTCAGAATATCATCGGTAACGGGGTGGTTTTGGATCCCATCATCTTCAAAAAAGAGATCGACGGTTTAGCGCATTTCAATTTAGACTTGCGCAAAAACTTAGAGATCTCGAAGAAAGCTTCCATCATCTTGCCTACGCACCGTTTATTGGATGCGGCATACGAAAAGGCAAAAGGGGATGCGAAAATCGGATCGACTTTGAAAGGAATCGGACCTACCTATACAGACAAAATCTCTCGTCAGGGATTACGTGTGGGGGACATGATTTCGCCTGATTTTTCTGCCAAATACAACGCATTAGTCGATCGCCACAAAGCGATTTTGGACGTATATAAA
>JBJTMW010000029.1:0-5888 GCA_046070715.1 Aquirufa sp.
AGGGCATATAACCGCCTCATTTACACCTTGTTGGTATAAAGAGTCTACTAGTTCGATGATGCCTTTTGGAAATGCCATAGCAAAAAAAAGCCTCATAAGAGGCTTTTAAAAATTATCCAAGATATGTTTTTAGTGCTTTGCTTCGAGAAGTGTGTCGTAAACGACGGATCGCTTTCTCTTTAATTTGTCTTACACGCTCACGCGTTAAATTAAATTTCTCTCCGATCTCTTCTAAAGTCATGGCATGTTCGCCATTTAAGCCGAAATACAAAGTAACTACATCCGCCTCACGTTGAGTCAAAGTAGATAAAGCGCGTTGTACCTCACGACGAAGGGAATCGTTGATCAAACCAGAATCAGGTTTGTCCTCTGAATCATTCTCTAATACGTCTAAAAGCGAGTTTTCTTCTCCTTGAACGAAAGGGGCATCCATAGAAACGTGGCGACCTGAAATTTTCAAGGTATCCACTACTTCGCCGGTTGAGATCTCCAAAACCTCTGCTAATTCTTCTGGTGAAGGCTCACGCTCGAATTTTTGCTCTAATTCAGAGAATGTTTTTGAAATCTTGTTCAAAGAACCTACTCTGTTCAAAGGTAAACGAACGATACGCGATTGCTCTGCTAATGCCTGAAGGATCGATTGACGAATCCACCAAACAGCATAAGAGATAAATTTAAAACCACGAGTTTCATCAAAACGTTGTGCTGCTTTGATCAAACCTAAGTTTCCTTCGTTAATTAAGTCACCTAAGCTAAGACCTTGGTTTTGGTATTGTTTGGCAACAGATACCACGAAACGAAGGTTCGCTTTTGTTAAACGCTCTAAAGACAATTGATCCCCATCACGGATTTTCTGCGCGAGGATTACCTCTTCATCCGGAGTCAATAAATCGACTTTACCGATCTCTTGAAGGTATTTATCTAGAGATTGACTTTCCCTGTTGGTAATTTGTTTGCTAATTTTTAGCTGTCTCATAAGATCTTACAACAGAATGAAAGCGTCGCGCACGAATGCGCGACGCTTGAATAAACATTTTTATTATTCAGCTGAAGCAGCTGGAGCCTCTGGTTTTTCTGGCTTAGGTAAAAGAACCTTAGCAGATAAACGGAATTTACCCGTTTTCTTATCAACCTCGACTAATTTAACCTTTACTTTATCTCCTTCTTTGAAAACACCGTCCATTGTGTCGATGCGATCCCATGAAATCTCAGAGATATGTAATAAACCATCTTTACCCGGTAAAAATTCCACGAATGCTCCGAATGCTTGAATATTCTTCACTTTTCCTTCGTAAATCTCTCCTACTTCTGGCAAAGTAACAATTCCACGTACCATGCTCACCGCTTTCGCCATCGCATCTCCGTTAGAAGAGAAGATAGAAACGTATCCACCATCTTCTTTTTCTTCGATCGTTACCGTTGCGCCTGATTGCTTTTGGATATCTTGAACGACTTTACCACCTGGTCCGATGACGGATCCGATTTGGTCTTTCATAATCTTAATAACCGTAGCACGAGGAGTTTGAGGTTTGAAATCTTCTCTTACGGCTGGCATCGCCTTCTTCATCTCGTTTAAGATGTGTAAACGACCTTCTTTCGCTTGAGTTAACGCTTCCGCTAAAACTTCGTACGATAGACCTTGTACTTTGATGTCCATTTGGCAAGCGGTGATACCGTTCTCCGTACCCGTTACCTTAAAGTCCATATCGCCCAAGTGATCTTCATCACCTAAGATATCAGATAGTACGGCGTATTTACCTGTTTTTGAATCAGAAATTAATCCCATCGCGATACCTGAAACGGGTGCCTTGATTTTTACACCAGCGTCCATTAAGGCCAAAGTACCCGCGCAAACTGTCGCCATCGAAGACGAACCGTTTGATTCTAGGATATCAGAAACGATACGTAAGGTATAAGGGAAGTCTTCCATTTTAGGTAAAACCTTCTTAATCGCACGCATCGCTAAGTTTCCGTGACCTACTTCACGACGACCTACCCCACGGTTTGGTTTAACCTCACCTGTAGAGAAGCCTGGGAAGTTGTAGTGCAACATAAATTTGTTGTACCCTTGTGTCATCGGTTGATCGATGATTTGCTCATCCATTTTCGTACCTAATGTAACGGTAGTCAAGGATTGCGTTTCACCACGAGTGAAAACAGACGAACCGTGTGGAGTAGGTAAATAATCTACTTCACATGTGATTTGACGGATTTCATTCAATTTACGACCATCTAAACGATAGCGCTCTTGCAATACTAATTGACGAGCTGCTTCTTTTTCGATATCGTGTAAATACACTTTCGCTAACGAAAGGTTTACTAAGTGTCCTTCTGGTAAAGTTGCGATGTATTCGTCTACAATGGCTTTGAAACCAGCTTTACGCTCGTCTTTCTTCGGATTCGCTAATTTAGCTACGGCTAAATATTTCTCGTAGTAATTTTTCCACAATTCAGCACGCAACTCTTCGTTGTGTGATTCGTGTGAATACGTACGCTTTTCTGTTTTGCCACAAGCGATGGTTAATTCGTTCAATGCCGCGCATTGGATTTTGATCGCATCGTGCGCAATACGTAAAGCTTCTAGCATTTCGGTTTCAGAAACTTCGTCTCCTTCACCTTCTACCATCAAAATATCGTTTGCGTTTGCCGCCACTAATAATTCTAAGGAAGCACCTGCTAATTCGCTAACGCTTGGGTTTACTTTATATTCGCCGTTGATTTTCGCTACGCGAACTTCTGAGATAGGACCATTGAATGGGATATCGGATACGGCCAAAGCTGCCGCTGCCGCTAAACCGACAAAGGCATCTGGTAATACTTCTGAATCTGCTGAAATCAAGTTAATTAAAACTTGAACATCTGCGTGGTAATCATCTGGAAAAGTAGGACGCAAAGCGCGGTCTACTAAACGAGAGATCAAAATTTCGTAATCTGAAAGGCGCGCCTCTCTTTTTAAGAATGATCCTGGAATACGTCCGTTAGACGCAAATTTTTCTTGATAGTCTACTGATAAAGGAAGGAAATCAACTCCTTCTTTGGCCTCCTTGTTAGCCACCACGGTAGCTAACAACATCATATTTCCAGACTTAATAACGACAGCTCCGTCCGCTTGCTTGGCTAATTTACCAGTTTCAATCGAGACTTCTTTGCCGTCTGGCATCGAAATATGCTTTGTAATGATGTTAAATGACATACGTTTTTGAATAAATTTCACGCAACCTCGCGTGATTTAAGATTTGTTTGAACGATTCAAACGTTTACAGCGGGGAAATAAAAGAGGGCTCCATCGAAATGAAGCCCTGTTTTTATTATTTACGAATACCTAACTCCGCGATGATCGCACGGTAACGTGAGATATCAGTACGCGTTAAGTAATCTAGCAAGCTACGACGCTTACCTACTAATTTCAAAAGTCCTAAGCGTGTGCTGTGGTCTTTCTTGTTTTTCTTTAAGTGCTCAGTCAGATAGTTGATTCTGTACGTGAATAACGCAATTTGCGATTCAGAAGAACCAGTATCGATTTTAGACTTTGCTTTCCCTTTTGTTTCGAAAATTTCTTGTTTTTTCTCAGGTGACAAATACATCTTTTACCAGTTTAAGTTTAAAATAATTATTGAAATTGCAAAAGTACTTATTTTCTTGCTAAGAAACAAATAGATCAGGCTTGTGTTTTAATGAACCCTAGTTTCCCTTTTAGTTTATCCCAAATCACCCGGTAGAAGTCCGTTTCAAACAATCGGGAATCAGCTAAGGCAATTTTCAGGAAGTAGGCTCCTATCAGAGCAAGTATGGCATTCGCGAGCCAGGCACCTACTTGGAGGATTAAGGCGCCTTCTTTGGCCATCTTATCTCCTTGTTGCGTTAAGATATACAATAAGATGAAGAAAGAGACCGCGACCACGACTGGGACACCGAATCCACCCTTCTTAATAATGGCTCCTAATGGCGCACCGATCAGGAACATCACCAAAATGGCAATCGCGTTCGTGAATTTATGGTGCCACTCCAGATTCGTCTTATTTAATTTGGATTCATAATCCTCTAAAATCGCCTTATTCGTCTCGCCAGAGGTGATCATATTCTTCGCTTGTTGTGCCGCTAAATCATACGGAACCGGATTTTTTGCCGCCAAACCCTTTGCCAAACGAAGCTTGATCCAATCCGTCTTCTTAAAGAATTGCAAGGTTTTCTTCACCGGAGTCACCTGGTACAAGAAATTCACGGCTGAGGACTTAAAAAATCCGCGTCTCACCAGTATAATCGTATTTGCCAGCGAATCCGCGTCGTCTGCTAGCTGGTTATTATTGCGCATAATCTCGTGGTGAGCGAACTGCTGCTCGTCCGTTTTTTGGAGATCAAATACGGCCAGCGACATCACTACCTTACTTTTTCTGAAATTGTGCACCGCTAATTCCGTCGGATTCACCACCGACCCCTGGTCCGCATCTTCTAAGTAATCCTTCCCATTAAACAGTTCAAACACTAAATAGCGTTTGTTCATAATCGTGTACATCAGCGCAGAATCCGCCAAAGTCACGTGGCGATTCCCGTCATTGTGCGTGTGATCGTAGATAATCAGGTTCTTCAGGGTCTTATTATCCGGGTACTTCTTCCCTACTTTAATCGAATAGCCGGTCAAATCCGTATAAAAAATACCCTCCTTGATGTTTAGCGTCGTTTTGGTCGTCTTAATGTCATATAGTAAGCTCCAGCCTTTGATATTCGCCCATGGCAGAGCCACGTTCATAAACCAAAACATGAAAACACTTAAAAATACTGCCACCGTTAAAATGGGGCGCATAATGCGGAAAATCGAGATACCCGCACTTTTCAAGGCTGTCAGCTCAAAGTTCTCGCCTAATTTCCCAAAAGTCATTAACGAAGAAAGCAATACAGACAAAGGCATCGCAAGCGGAATCGTGATTAACGAGAAGTAGAAAAACAGCTCCACGTACACGAACGCCCCTAAATCCTTGCCAAAAAGATCAGCAAAGTAAAACAATACTAAACGCAACAGGAAAATAAAGATGACAACGAGAAGTGTCAAAATAAAGGGTCCAAAAAACGCCTGAAGTACTAATTTATCAATCTTGCGCATCTTAACTCCCTACGATTTCTTTCAGTTTGTCGATTAAATAATCCCACAATTCTGCTGCATCCGCATCTGTTTTAAAGGTCGATGCCCCATCAATTACCGTTAGATAAGTCGTATTCGAAACTTCGCTCACATCTAAACTTAATTCAATAATATGCTTTCCTGGTTCAGAATCGCCTCTTTTGAAATCAAATTTCACGGATTTATTTGCTTTACCTGGTAAAACCAAGGCTGGATGGTTTTCGTTATCCCAATAAAAATGCAATTCAGAGCTGCCACGTACAATTACTTTGTCAGCAAACCATTGCTGTAATCCGGATGGACTACTCAAGTAAGGATAAAGCACCTTAGGCGAGGCTTTTATCTCATATTCAAAAGTATATGGAGTTTGTGACATACAGTTGTAGATTAAAATACCGGTAAAACTACCTGTGAACAAAGGTATTAACTCTAGGCTAAATCCCAAATCCTGCGCAAAATTAATAAGTATTGTGAAAATATTTGTGTTCTACGGTCGGAACACTTACCTTTGCACCATAATTTGGCGGGGTAGCTCAGATGGTTAGAGCGTTGGATTCATAACCCAAAGGTCGGCAGTTCGATTCTGCTCCCCGCTACATAAAATCCCTTTATGGGATTTTTTTATGCCTATGAAAAAGCCCTCGTTTGATGTAATCTTTATGGAACTGGCTCAGAATCTGGCGCTTCGTTCCCATTGCACCCGCGCTCAGGTGGGATGTGTATTAACCAAAGATACCCGCATTATTTCGATCGGTTACAACGGGCCTCCCGC
>JBJTMW010000030.1:0-3874 GCA_046070715.1 Aquirufa sp.
AAAGGTTTGGCAAAAACATCGCAGACGCCGGGAAAAACGCAGTTGATTAATCACTTTATTATTGATGAGAAGTGGTATTTAGTGGATTTACCGGGTTATGGTTTTGCCAAAGTCAGCAAGGAAAAGCGCAAGGAGTTCGAAAAAATGATCTTTGATTATTTGATCCATCGGGAGAATTTGACCTGTTTGTTTGTGTTAGTGGACATTCGTTTGAAGCCGCAGGCGGTGGATATTGAGTTTATGAACCGGATGGTAGAGGATGAAATCCCCTTTTATATCGTATTTACGAAAGCTGATAAGTTATCCCAAAAGCAGGTAAATGAAAGTGTTGAGGTATATAAAAACTTCCTTTTAGAAATGTGGGATGAATTACCACCTTTATTTATTACCTCGGCTGAAAAGCACGTGGGTCGCGAAGACATTTTGAAGTCGATTGATGAATTAATTCAAACATCCCCTTACAGAATAGGGAAATAGTACTAATTTTGCCCCCATAACAAGCGAAAAAACATGGATTTATTGAATGAAGTTGCCCATATCTCGGGAAAAAGTGGATTGTACAAAGTATTAAAACCTACGCGCACGGGTGTGATTGTAGAGACTTTGGACGCTGCAAAACAAAAATCAGTCGTAGGTGGCCAAACACGTATTTCCGTGTTAAAAGACATCTCGTTGTATTTAGATGATCACCAAGATAGCACTTTACCATTAGCCGATTTGTTCTTACAAATCCACGCTAAATTCAATGGTGTTTTACCTATCGAAGCAAAAAAAGCGAGTGATGCTGAATTGTTTGGCACCTTAGCAACGGTAGTTCCAAACTACGATACAGACCGCGTATTCGCGTCAGACATCAAAAAAATCTTAAGCTGGTACTTAATTTTAGTAGCTAATACACCGGAATTATTCCCGGCAGCTGTGAAAGCAGAGAAAGCTCCTAAGGCAGAAAAAGCAACAGCTGAGAAAGCAGAGAAAAAGCCAGCTGCGAAGAAAGCCGCCAAATAATCCAAATGGAAATTCGGCCCATTGAATCCAGAGACAATGAAGCACTGGCGAAGGTAATTCGTACAGCATTGGCGGAATTTGGGGCGAATAAACCGGGAACGGTCTATTTTGATCCGACTACCGATGCCCTATTTGAATTGTTCCGCACTCCTGGCTCCTATTATTATGTAGCTACTATAGACGAAAAAGTCGTGGGTGGTTGTGGGATATTCCCTACAGAGAATTTGCCGGATGGGACTTGCGAACTGGTTAAGCTCTATGTGGCGAAAGAAGCTAGAGGCACTGGTTTAGGGAAACAATTAATGGAGAAATCCATGAGTTGGGCAAAAGAAAACGGCTATACGCATGTCTACTTAGAATCAATGCCGGAATTAAAAAAGGCGGTCTCCATCTATGAAAAGGTGGGCTTCCAGCCCTTGGATCGTCCTTTGGGAAATAGTGGACACGATGGATGTGACATCTGGATGCTAAAAGAGTTATAAAACAAAAAAAAGCCCTCAATCAGATTGAGGGCTTTTTTTATGCTTTCAGATTTGTTATTTCAACGAGTTGATGTACTTCGCTAATTTAACGGCATCTTCTTTAGGCACATTGGCCATCGGTGCCATTGGAGGGTAACCAGGCCAGTTAGACGGCTGTGGCTTTGCGATTAACGCTACAATTTTGTCCACTGAATATTTCTTCTTCGCTACATCTTTGTAAGCTGGACCCACTAAGCGGGTGTCCGGTTTGTGACAAGCGAAACACGTGTATTTAGTCATTAAAGGTTTGATGTCTGCTGGAAAATCTTCCGCTTTTGCTTGAAAGCCCAAAGCCATTGTTCCGAACACGAAGGTTAAAATAAACTTAGTTACGTTTTTCATAAGAGGTATTTGATTATTAATTCTACAAATTAAGGGATTAAAGCGTTATTATCCCAATTTATTTTGCTTGAATTGCATCTACTGCATTTCGTACGCTACCGTGTTTTTCCAAAAGTTCCGCTGCCACCTCATCGCTCACGCCGGTTGCTTCGCCTACCATGCGAATCGCCCGCAAGACTAACTTGTGATTACTTAACTGCATATCCACCATTTTATTTCCTCTCACACGACCTAATTGAATCATGACGGCAGTGGACAACATGTTTAAAACAAGTTTTTGGGCCGTTCCTGATTTCATGCGCGTACTTCCGGTCACGTATTCTGGCCCTACGACCACTTCGATTGGAAACTTCGCTTCTGCCGCTACGGCACTCCCTGCGTTGCAAACAATGCAACCTGTTAGGATTCCGCGCGCGTTCGCATCGCGCAAACCACCAATCACGTAAGGCGTTCTACCCGAAGCGGCGATGCCTACGACCGTATCCAGTTCATCGATACCATAGGCCTCCATATCAAGCCAAGCCTGTTTTTCATCATCTTCTGCATTCTCAACCGCCTTGCGAATAGCAGAATCGCCACCAGCAATCAAACCAATGACCCAATCATGAGGCACGCCATAGGTGGGTGGGCATTCTGACGCATCGACTACGCCTAAGCGACCAGAGGTTCCTGCCCCGATGTAAAATAAACGACCGCCTTGCTTCATGCGTTTGACGATTTCGTGCACTAACGCCTCGATGGAAGGGATGACTTTTTCCACCGCGAGCGGAACTGTTTTATCTTCTGCGTTGATTTGGCGCAAAATGGTATCCACTGTCTGCTGCTCTAAGTTGTCATACGCAGAGGTAGATTCGGTTGCTAAAGCACTTAAATTTTCGGCCATGTTATTTCGATAATGCTGCTAGGTTTTTAAAGAAATGAGGAATCGTTTCTATCCCTTTGTAAAAATTAAATAGGCCATAATGCTCGTTAGGCGAATGAATGGCATCTGAATCTAGGCCAAAACCCATCAAAATCGACTTAATCCCTAGTTCTTTCTCAAACAAGGCCACAATGGGAATACTACCACCACCGCGCGTAGGGACAGGTTCTTTCCCAAAAGTGGTCGCCATCGCATCCGAAGCCGCCTTGAAGGCGATACTGTCCGTAGGCATTAAATAACCCTCTCCACCGTGGTGAGCCGTTACTTTCACCTTCACTCCTTTAGGGGCAATGGCCTTAAAGTGTTCCGTAAATAGACGCGTAATTTCAGCCGAAGATTGATTAGGCACAAGACGCATCGAGATTTTAGCAAAAGCCTTCGAAGGCAAAACCGTCTTCGCACCTTCTCCGGTATACCCACCCCAAATGCCATTGACATCTAGCGTAGGACGAATCGAAGCACGCTCTAATGTCGTAAAACCCTTTTCGCCATGCACTGTGTCGATGCCTAAATCTTTTTGGTAAGCCTCTAAATCAAAAGGTGTCTGCGCCATCGCTGCTCGATCCGCCGCACTCACCTCCATCACGCCATCGTAAAAACCTGGAATCGTGATGTGATTGAATTCGTCGTGCATCGAGGAAATCATTTGGCATAAAATATTAATCGGATTCGCCACTGCGCCGCCATAAACACCGGAGTGCAAATCACGGTTAGGCCCCTGCACTTCCACTTCCATATAACTCAAGCCGCGTAATCCCACATCAATCGAGGGAATATCATTCGCAATAATCGCTGTGTCGGAGATCAAAATGACATCCGCTTTCAACAAATCTTTATTCGCCGCGACGAAATTTCCTAAATTATCAGAGCCCACTTCTTCCTCTCCCTCGATCATGAACTTCACATTACAGGTCAAATTTCCAGACGCTAACATCGCCTCAAATGCTTTCAAGTGCATAAAAACCTGCCCCTTATCATCACAGGAACCACGCGCATAAATCACCTCGTCTTTAATGACTGGTTCAAAAGGAGGATTATCCCAAAGTTCCAACGGATCTGCCGGCTGCACATCATAATGGCCATA
>JBJTMW010000031.1:0-2550 GCA_046070715.1 Aquirufa sp.
TGGGATGGATTTTTAGTCAACTTGCCCATTTTGCCTTTGAAAGATGGGAAAGTGGTGATTGATCGGGCCAAAGGAAAGCACGCCGAAACTTGGTTCCGCACATTGAAAGTGTACCGTGGCTATACTTTGGTCGAATGTATGCCCATCACGGGACGCATGCACCAAATCCGTATCCACCTCACCTGCCTGAAAGCACCCATCGTTTCCGACGCCATGTACGGTGGCCCGGAAATATACTTATCCGACCTAAAACGCAATTTCCATTTGAAAAAAGACACAGAAGAGCTTCCTGTCATGCGCCGCGTAGCTCTTCATGCCCATAGTTTGTCCTTCAACTTGATGAACGGCGACCCCATTACAGTGGAAGCGCCGTATCCAAAAGATTTCAATGTGCTGGTAAAGACTTTGAAGAAGTATTCGTAATTTTACAACCCTGGCTCCGTAGTTCAATGGATAGAATGTAGGTTTCCGGTACCTAAGATGATGGTTCGATTCCATCCGAGGCTACAAATCGACCTCTGGTCAACAAAAAAGGACATTTCGTTATGAGATGTCCTTTTGTATTTTAGGTTAAAAGGGAACTTGTGTAGCAGATTTGTGTAGCAAGTGTGAATTAAAATTCAAAACTGTCTAAGATTTTGGAACACTAACACGTAGAACTCAATTTAGAGGACTAGCGATTATGGTTTTATACTTTTGGCATACTCATCATATTGATATAAGTCTTGTTCAAAAAATATATCAGCAATCCGAATAAATACTGATTTCGTTGTCAGAGATTTACTAAAATTCTCACTATCAATGTAGGAAAAATCCTTTCTTCCATCTCCATTGAAGTCATAAAGGACTAACCATGGTTTCCAATACCCAGGTGACTTACCTACTTTACGAACTACATTATTGGAATAAAATATTTTATCCTTGTCGATTATAAATGACCCGTCTTTTTGTTGAATATGTAGAACGAAATAATATTCATCATAGGCAACAGAACCGGCCACTAAAATGTCTTTCAATCCATCTCCATTGAAATCAAAGGCTCGCATGTCATGATTTGTAGCCGCGGTGTTATTTGCTACAGGAGTGCTAAAATATGGTTGTAATAATTTAAGTCCATTTTTATTGAAAACTCCATTTCCTTGATTTATGAGTACTCGGTTCTGAAGGTCAAATGGTAAAGTTTTCTCAATCGTTTTGGAGTTTTCATTACTCCCTTCTATTATGTCGCTCCATCCATCATTATTAACATCGGCAATGGTAATATTATTTACTCCACCGGCAGCTTCAGGAAACGAGTTGTTATTATCCCCAATATTGAACATTGTAGTATTAGTTCCAAAATAAGGATAGTTAGGAATACCCCAAGTGATGTAAACAATACTACCTGTCGCCACAACCAAATCAAAGTTTCCATCATTATTAAGGTCACCAATATCTCCTCCGTGGTTATACATAAGATTTGGTGTCACACTTATATCCTTTAAGTCATAACCTCCTTTTCCATCAGATAGAACTATTCGAATTGGCTGAAGTGGCGCATTGGGAAGTACATCATCACCATGGTCAAGAATTATGGCATCAGTGTATCCGTCTTTGTTGAGGTCTACAGATATTGTTCTTCTTGGATTACCGCCAAAAGATGTTAAATTGTTATTAAACAAGTTTTTGTTTTCAAAGGTTTTAAGAGTAGGATTCCAAATTAACCATTGGTTATTATCAACAACTTTACCATTATATGAACCTGTACCTGGATTATATATGTCTATCCATCCATCTTTATTGTAGTCTCCAGCAATGACCTGAGGAAAGAAGCAAGACCCTATTGTACCGTTTGGTTTTTTAAAGAATTTGTCACCAATTACATCCCACATGACACCACAATCTCTCCAATAATTAGGTTCATCAGATTTTGTAAACGGCTGAACTTTATAACCTGGAAAAACTAATGGCTTGAAAGTAGCTTTAAGGCTGACAGGTTTATCAACAACTACTTCAAATGGGTTTGCAACACTAATTAAATCACCAGACCATCCTACAAATACATTGTTAAGGTCCGGTTGAGCAGTTAATCTTACCAATGTGTTGTGTGGATATAGAGATTGAGGTGCGACCGCTGAAATCTCTTCTTTAACTGTTCCATTACCTTCTATAGTCAACGTTAATGGATATTGCCTTTTTTCAAATACACCGGTAACCTCTTTATCGGTGTCCATGGTTATAGTAGTTGGGTTAACTGTACTTGTGAAACTACCTTGCCATTGTTTAAAAATATATTCAGATGCCGGTGTTGCAACCAATGAGACTACAGTACCATTTTCGAAAGCGTTAGTTAGTGGTGATACAGCACCTCCTCTAATTGGAGTAACATCAACTGTTAATTTCTGTTGAATTATCTCCTTTGAACATGCAAAAAACAAGAATGAGAAAAATAAGAGTAAGATGTTTTTAAACATTATTAGATGTGTTATTTGAAAATTAGTTCATCTAAGTTTAAAGTTAGAGGATTATTATATAAGAAGCATCCGTAAGTAGCCCCTTTTTCAGAAAAGG
>JBJTMW010000032.1:0-4124 GCA_046070715.1 Aquirufa sp.
ACGCCTTTAGAATACGAAAACTTTCTAGCGGCTAAGAAACTAGCGATCTATATGCTAAGGTAATTTGCGCGGAAAATGAAAACCGGTCATCTTTTCTAAAGTTTCCAAAGGAACCGAATAAGTCTGCCAGTTTTTATTTAAATCACGCTCATTAGGAAAAAGTATACACCAGATTTTGTTTGGTGTATACACTACTTTCCAACAATAGGCAGGAACAATGACTCCAGAAAACAATTGATCTTTTGCCCCGAATCCACCAGCATAAATTAATAGATTCTGTCCCTTTTTGATCGCCAGTTTTCGGCAATATTCCTCCAGCATTTTGAATGGGCCTCTATTTAATTCCGGCGTTTGCGGAATCATATTGGACATCAAAAAAGTTTCTTCATTCAGGTATTCTGTGGCAGTTCGATCCTCAGAATTACACAAATGCCCGCGATCATATCCTGAATGGGCATAATCTTTTTCATCAACAATCTTAAAACTACGGGGAAAGGATTCATCTTGAACAAAACGATTCGTACGATTCACTGCACCCAAATCACTCGCCGTAAGCGTCCAGCCTACCCAATTCGCTCTACCCTCTATCCCATTATAGGACATCACATACCCTTTCTTCACCGAAAGATAATTCGTCGTAGAAGCAGAAGAGGCGCCCGAAATATTGGGCACCCCTACTGATAATAATAGACTAAATATAAGGTTTAAAAGCATTATTTAGCTCTTTTTTCTAAGTCTGCCCGGGTGATATTGATCGTACGACCCATCATTTTATTTCCTCTGTAGGAAACGATGCGCATCAATTCTGCATCCTTAGGAACCGCAATCAATCCGTGTGCGTGAGGATAGTGATGATCTGGGTATGAATTATCAAAACTGTAATGAATCGCTAGGCCTGAAATTTCATTCTTCAATTCCACAAATAATTCTCCTTTGGCATTCTTAGACACGTTCACAATCGCCTCGTACATTGATGGCGCATATTTTTTATCTGCTACATCAAAACGCGCCATGTGGTCTTCTACGCGACTAATGAAATTATCCCAATTCTTGTTCTCATTAGGAGACCAGAGAGACTCAGAGATTGCCAAAGCTCGTGGCCACATCATGTACTGTAAATGACGGTAGTTGAACAATTGCTCTGACCACATATTCGCCTGACCACCCTTCACTAACTTCGCATCAACTCCAGCTGGAACGGGATTAAAAGCATAGGAGTCCGTTAAACGAACGGTTCTGTAAACTGGTGGCTCTAGCGCACGATCACCTTGCATTAAATCAACATACACATTATCATTAGGCGTCATAACCACTTCGTGGCCTAATTGAGCCGCCTCAACGCCGCCTTTGATGCCTCTCCAAGACATCACTGCCGTTCCCTTTGGCAATCCTCCGCCCTCTAAAATCTCATCCCATCCTAACATCCTCTTTCCTTTCGAAGCGATAATTTTCTCTAAACGGCGCACAAAATAGGCTTGCACCTCTTGTGAATTTTTCAATCCCTCGCGTGCTCTCAAAGCCAAAATCTCTGGATTCTTATCCCAATAGTTCTTAGGACACTCGTCGCCACCCATGTGGATATATTCGTAAGGGAAAAGGCTAGCTACCTCGCCCATCACTTTATCTAAAAACGTATATACCTTCTCATTCGCCGGACAAAGCGTATTATCCTGCAAAGCCTCTGGATGCCCATGCGACCAATCGATGAAAGGCTCGCCTGAAATCACTTGGTATTGATCAGCACCCGGTGTGCAAGAAAGCTCCGGATAAGAGGCAACCGCTGCCATCGAGTGACCAGGCACATCCACTTCTGGGACAATGTTCACAAAGCGATCTTGACCATATTTAACCAATTCTTTGATATCTTCTTGCGTGTAGAATCCACCATAATTTCGCGGTTCATTAGGCTCAGGCTTGGAGAAAGAGGTAAAACGTCCTACTTTCTTTACGTTCCATGCCCCTTTTTTGGTCAAATTAGGATAAGATTTAATCTCGATTCTCCAGCCCTCATCATCTGTTAAATGGAAGTGCAAAATATTGTATTTGTATTCCACCATGTCATCGATGAATTGCTTCACCTCCTCTTTTGTGAAGAAGTGACGAGCCACATCAAACATTTGGCCGCGCCAAGCGAAACGAGGTGTATCCGTAATTTGAGCGTATGGAATGGACCAATTGACACCTTTTGCGACAGTTTTCGATTCAATTTCTTTGGGTAATAATTGCAAAAGCGTTTGAATTCCGTAGAATAAACCCGCTGATTTGTTTGCCTTAATCGCCACTCCTTTTGCATTCACTTGCAATTCATATCCCTCCGCTCCTAGCGTTGCGTTGTTCACGATTTGCAATTGGATGGCAGCCGAACCGGTATTTTTAAAGGTTACTGTGCGCCCGGTGGCATTTTTTAATTTAGTTACCAAAGTCGTATAACCTACTTTCAATTGCGCTTCAGCTGGACCAGAAATAGATATGGAGCTAGGTAAACTGAATTTCCCCGCAGGATATACCGCTTTTGAAGGGATAGGAATAATCGATGGATTTTGTGCTGATGAAACGAAATTTAAGCCTAAACTCAAGCACGCAAGTACTATAATTTTCTTCATAATATAGGTTTTTAAATAAGTTTAAAGTTCCATCAAAATGCAGAATATTCCAAATCGTTTTCTATTTTTGCAATACAAAGCATTATATACAAAACACAAAACCATGAATGAAACTGCCACGCTTGCTGCTCAGCAAGCGGAACTCACACACGCTATTGACACTGTTTGGGTGGCCCTTTGTGCCGCTCTGATCTTCCAAATGGAAGGAGGTTTTGCTCTCCTTGAAGCTGGATTTGTCCGTTCTAAGAATGCTGTCAGCATTATTGCCAAAGTCATGATCGACATCATGTTTGGCGGTGTTGCCTTTTATTTAGTCGGGTTTGGCATTGCCTATGGTAAATCGAACGGCTATTGGGCTTTCGACACTGGCATTATGCAAGGGGACTTAGGCTTAGGTCTGACGATTTCTAATTCTCTTTTTTGGTTCATTCAAATGGGTTTTGCCGTAGCTGCCATTTCCATTGTATCTGGTGGTGTGGCTGAACGCATGAAAATGTGGTCTTATGCTATCTATGTGGCCATTTTCAGTGCCGTGATGTATCCATTAGCCGCTAACTGGGTTTGGAATCCAAACGGCTGGTTAGCTTTACGTGGATTTAACGATTTTGCCGGATCTGCCGCTATTCACGCGATGGGTGGTTTTGCGGCCCTTGCGGGTGCGATTGTTTTAGGCCCACGTTTAGGAAAATACAATGAAGACGGGACGGCGAATGCCATTCCGGGACATAATTTAACTTTATCCGCGGTGGGTGCGTTTATCCTGTGGTTTGGTTGGTTCGGATTTAATCCGGGCTCCACCTTGGGTGCCGTGGGAAAATGGGATTTAATTGGCTCTGTGGCGACGAACACATTCCTGGCTTCTGCTGCCGGTGGTATTGCGACCATCTTGTACACCTTTATGCGCTACAAAAAGGTTGATATTACGATGGTGATTAATGGCGTTTTAGCGGGTTTAGTAGCGATTACGGCTGGATGCAACGTGGTTTCTCCGGATTCCGCATTAATCATTGGATTCATTGCTGGTACCATTGTAGATATCGCGGTAGTCGTGGTAGACAAAATGAAAGTAGATGATCCGGTGGGTGCCGTGGCGGTGCATGGGGTGAACGGTTTCTTTGGAACGATTGCCGTAGGATTATTCTCCCAAAAGAATGGCCTATTTATCACGGGTGAAAGCGCCCAATTTATGACGCAATTAATTGGAGTTTCCGTGATTAGCGTATTCTCTTTTGGCCTAACCTATGTCATCTTTATCTTCTTGAAAAAGACCATGGGTATTCGCTTGAGTCACAAAGCAGAATCAGCAGGTATTGATGCCGTTGAATTTGGGGTAGAAGCGTACACAACTTTTGAATAATAGCTAACTAAAAACGATATGAAAAAGGTAGAAGCCATTGTAAAACCATCGAAATTAAAAGCTATTCAAAAAGGCTTAATCGATGCTAACATTCCTTGTATGACCGTCGTACCCGTGCGTGGTGCAGGCTTACAACAAGGATATTCTGAAATATACCGTGGTAC
>JBJTMW010000033.1:0-9553 GCA_046070715.1 Aquirufa sp.
ATCGCCTTCAATAAGTTAATTTACGATCGGGTGGACCCAGAAAAATTAGCGGTATTTTTTGAGGTGATGTCGTCTGTAAACCAAGTTTTGGAAGAAGACGCCGGAGAAATTTTAAAAACAATCTAGAAAAAAACGTATTTCGGGATACGATTATTAAAGGAGATCCTTATTTTTGCTCGATAATTAAACAAACACTGCGTTATGAAAAAACTACTCTTGGTATTCGCAATGATGCCTTTCTTATTTACCTCTTGTGTAGGAAAGAAGAAATTAGCGGATTTGGAATCACAATTAACTCAATTACAAGCATCTAGTAGCTCAGCTTTATCTAAATCAAAAGCAGACTTATCGGATTGCCAATCTTTAACAGCGAGCCTTCAAGGGGAGTTGAAAAAGAGAGACACTGATTTAGAAGCGAAAAATGGTCAGTTGAAGGCTTTGCAAGAGCAATTAGATTACTTCAAAAAGACAAACACAAACTTATTAGATCGTTTATCTGATCTTTCGGTTATCAACAAATCAGGTGCTGAAAGTATTCGCAAGTCCTTAGATGCCTTAAATGAGCAAGGTAAATACATTAAAGATTTGAACTCGTCTATCCAACGTAAAGATTCAATGAATTTATCATTAGTGATGAACTTAAAGCGTTCATTAGCAGATGTGAATGATGAAGACGTAACGGTAGAAGTGAAAAAAGGGGTAGTTTATATCTCGATCTCGGATAACTTGATGTTTGCTTCAGGTAGTGCTGTCGTAAACGCGAAAGCGGTAGCTGTGCTAGCGAAAGTAGCGAAAGTATTAAACGATCACAAAGAGCTTGATGTATTAGTAGAAGGTCACACAGATACCGTGCCTATCTCTACGGATTGTATTCAAGATAACTGGGATTTATCTGCTAAGCGTGCTACTTCTGTGGTTCGTGTATTGCAAACGAAATTTGATGTGGATCCAGAGCGCTTAACAGCCGGTGGACGTGGTGAGTACGAGCCAGCTTCTGCAAACAAAACTTCGAAGGGACGTAAGCAAAATCGCCGCACGGAGATTATTGTAACGCCTAAATTAGATCAGTTCTTTAGCTTAATGGCGCCACAAGCGAAATAAGCATTAGAAGACATACAAAAAGGGCCTCGATGAAAATCGAGGCCCTTTTTGTATGGAATTTGTTTAGACTAATTGCCCGCGGACGAGGTCTAGTTTTCTTCTGGAAACGGGAAGGGATTGATTAAGTACGGTTTTGACCGTCTTCGTGTCATTTAAGTCGTGTCCAGTGACATTGACCTTATTGACGAGATAGGACTTGTGAATGCGAAGGAAGGTGCCTAGGCGTAGTTGTGACTCAAACTTCTTGAGGGTCTTGGCCATTAAGATGGTTTGGCCATTCTTCAAAAAAATCGTGGTATAATTTCCCTTGCCTTCGATGCTGACAATGTCTTCGACGGGGCATTGATCGATTCCGGGGATTTTCAAGGTTTTTCTCATAAGCACGTATTTTACGAAGGTAAACCTAGTGTTTTTGAATTAAACCTGTGATAAAGAATTATTTAGCGGTCGGTCTATTTATTAAGCGGTCAGAATGCGCTGAGAAATAGGGCATAAAAAAAGAGGTCTTTTGCAAGACCTCTTTCGATGTAGCGGGGGCCAGACTCGAACTGACGACCTTTGGGTTATGAGCCCAACGAGCTACCAACTGCTCCACCCCGCGATATAATTGGGAGTGCAAAGATGCACGTTTCTTTCAGAAAAAACAAGTATCTTTGTAGAAATTATTCTTGCCTATCCTTTTTGAGGCGAATTTTACGTTACATTTTATGACCCCAGAACACAAAGCAGGCTTTATCAGTATTATTGGAAAACCCAATGTGGGGAAGAGTACGCTGATGAATGCATTAGTGGGGGAGCGACTTGCGATTGTGAGTTCGAAGGCGCAGACGACGCGTCACCGGATTTTGGGGATGCTGAATGGAGAGCATAAGGGTACTGAATACCAGATCGTTTACTCAGATACGCCTGGGGTTTTATTGCCTAAATATGAATTGCATAAATCCATGATGCAATTTGTTAAGAGCTCTTTAGAGGATGCGGATGTAGTGTTGTATGTGACGGACGTGTTTGATGAATTTGAAGATTTGGACTTTTTGACTAATTGGAAAGATTTTACGGACACGCCTATTCTTGTTTTATTGAACAAGATCGATTTAGTGACCATGGAGAAACTTCAGGAGAAGGTCGCGTATTGGCAGGGGATTTTCCCAGGCAAACCGATTATTCCTATTTCGGCTTTGGAATCGGTTCATTTGGACCAAATCTTTAGCCACCTCATGGAGCATTTGCCAGTTCATCCGCCCTTTTTTGATAAGGAGGAGCTGACAGATAAGCCAGAAAAATTCTTTGCCTCGGAAATTGTTCGGGAGAAAATTTTCTTGAATTACAAAAAAGAGATTCCTTATTCGTGTGAGGTGGTGGTGACTTCTTTTAAAGAGGAGCCAACTATTCTACGCATCGCGACGGAAATTTATGTCGAAAGGGTATCGCAGCGGGCGATTATCATCGGCCATAAGGGGGAAAATATCAAGAAAGTGGGTATTCAGGCGAGAGAGGATTTAGAGAAGTTTTTTGGTAAAAAAGTATTTTTAGAGCAGTTTGTCAAAGTGGAGCCAGATTGGCGTGCGAAGACCGACAAGCTGCGTTCATTCGGGTATTCACTCGATTAATTTAACAACGAATGTCAAATATTATTGCAATTGTGGGGCGTCCCAATGTAGGGAAATCTACTTTGTTCAATCGCTTGATCGAACAAAAGAAGGCTATCATGGACAACATGTCCGGGGTGACGCGCGACCGCCATTATGGTTACGGTCAGTGGACAGGACGTTTCTTTACCGTGATTGACACGGGAGGGTACGTGCATGGTTCGGAAGATAAATTTGAGGGAGCCATTAGAGAACAAGTAGAACTAGCGATTGAAGAATCAGCGGTTTTATTGTTTGTAGTTGATTGCTCTACGGGTTTAACGGATTTAGATAAGGATTTCGCGAACGTTTTACGTCGTTCGAAGAAGCCGGTTATCTTGATCGCGAATAAAGCGGATACACACGAAAAGGCCTATGCTGCTGCCGAATTTTATGAATTAGGTTTGGGCGATCCCTTTGCGATTGCCGCTGAAAGTGGAAGTGGTACAGGTGATATGCTCGATGCGATGGTTTCGCATTTCAAGGATGAAGGAATCGAAAATCCAGAATTAGGTATTCCACGTGTGGCGATCTTAGGTCGTCCAAACGTAGGGAAATCCTCCTTCCTGAATGCCATCTTAGGTAAAGATCGTTCTATTGTAACAGATGAAGCGGGAACCACTCGTGATGCGATTCAAAATCACTACACGATGTTTGGGAAGGATTTCATCATCACGGATACGGCTGGTATTCGCCGAAAAGCGCGTATTGACGACAACATCGAGTATTACTCGGTTTTACGTTCGATGAAGGCTTTGGAAGAATGCGATGTGGCAATTATCATCATTGATGCGACGACGATCGATCCGTTAACGGGATTAGAGGCGCAGGATATGAACATTGTCAGCATGGCGGACAAGGCGAAGAAAGGAATCGTTTTAATGATTAATAAGTGGGATTTAGTGGCGAAAGACACGAACACCGCCATTCAATTAGAGAAAGCGATCAAAGAACGTATGGCGCCATTGAATTACATGCCGGTGATCTTTACGTCGGTGATGGAGAAGAAGCGTATCTTCCAGGCTTTGGAGTTAATGCTAAAGGTATACGAAAACCGTACACAGAAGATTTCTACCTCGAAATTAAACGATGTGATGTTAGACGTGATCGCGAGTTATCCGCCACCCGCGTGGAAAGGAAAATACATCAAGATTAAATACTGTACGCAGGTTTCGACGCCGTATCCTACCTTCATTTTCTTCTGCAATTTACCGCAGTACATCAAGGAAAGTTACGAGCGTTACTTAGAGAATCAGATGCGCAAAGCCTTTAATTTAGAAGGAACGCCTATTTCTTTATTCTTTAGAAAGAAATAGTTGCTGTATTTGGGAGAGGCTGATGAAACCGATTTGGCCTCTTCCACCTACACCATAAATACGATCTCCCACTTGACAAATGTTGTGGTAGGGACTTTTGCCTAAGCTGACCCAGCGCTTTGTTTTAGGGTCAAAAGCCGAGCTCTCCGCCGGCCCCGATAAAATCCAATAGGGCGCAGCCCACAAAACTTTCTCGACATAATACGCGGGTGCACCGGCCACAGGTGACCAGTTCATTCCCCCATCCTTGCTTTCTAAAACAGGTACGGTCCCCTCTTTAATCCGAGTGTAATTTCCACCTGCAATCCATAAATTCTTCGCGTTACGAACGCCCAGACTGAAAAATCCGGTTCCTTCGCCGCCTGGGATTTCGGCGTAAATACTTTCCCATTGTCGTGCGTCTTTCCCGTACAAGACGCGTGCTTTTTCTCCGCCTCCAGTTACGATATAATAGCCTTTTTTTGTTTTTTGTAAACTTGATCCACTCGCTGCAAAAGCGGCTTCTCCTTTTTGTAAAGTGGGATGATTCGTTGGGTTCAATAATTCGTAGTTTCGTCCTTTATCGCTTATACGAATCAAGCCATAGAAAGGGCCCGCAGGATCAGATAAAATCAATCCTTGTTTGCCCTCCCAAAGAATCGCGTCAAAGAAATAGCCCTTCTCCTTTATTTGAAACGCTAATTCCCAGCTTTTTCCCCCATTCTCTGTGCGGAAAATTTTGGCTGCTCCATTCTCTGCCAGGCCAGCACTCATCAATAAGACTGTATTTTCGTCGAGTATCGCTAGATCTCGGAAGTCCAAGGAATCAGCTCCCGGAACCTGAGAAACCGTGAAGTGTTCGCCACCATCGCTCGAGTGAATCACGGTGCCGCGCGTTCCACCGATCCAAATCTGGGAACCGAGGGATCGAATGGCTCGAAACGAGGCTTTGGTATCAAGGGTGAGGGAATTCCATTGGCTGAAGCTTTGGAAAGCGCCTAAAAATAGGAGGGCGAAGAGTAGGATGTGTTTTCTCATAGGTATATCGGTCTGCAAATTACGGATTTTGGCAAATAATGTTTATTTTTGAACCTTACAGCTCAAATTTATTCGTCGACACGAAAAAGTATACATGGAAGAATTAAAACCCAAATCCCTTAATTTCTTAGAAGAAATCGTTCAGGAAGGCATCGCGTCTGGAAAATACCCACAAGGTATTTTGACTCGTTTCCCACCTGAGCCGAATGGCTACTTGCACATCGGTCACGCGAAGAGTATTTGCTTGAATTTTGGGCTGGCTCAGCGTTTTGGCGGAGGAACGAATTTGCGTTTTGATGACACAAATCCCGTAACAGAGGAAACAGAATATGTGGAGTCGATTAAGAAAGACGTTTCTTGGTTAGGTTTTAGCTGGGCAAACGAATTATATACCTCCGATTATTTCGAAGATTTATACCAATTTGCGGAAAAATTAATCACGCTTTCCTTTGCCTACGTAGACGATTCGACGGCAGCAGAGATCGCGGCGCAAAAGGGAACCCCTACCACACCCGGTACGCACAGTCCTTTTAGAAACCGTAGCGTAGAAGAGAATCTGACCTTATTTCGTGAAATGCGGGCTGGAAAATATGCCGATGGCGAGAAAGTGCTAAGAGCAAAAATCGACATGGCGCATCCGAACATGCACATGCGTGACCCGTTGATGTACCGTATTCGCCACGTGAAACACCACCGTTCAGGAGACAAATGGTGCATCTATCCGATGTACGATTTTGCTCACGGTCAAAGTGATTCCATCGAAGAAATCACCCACTCGATTTGTACGCTCGAGTTCGACGTTCACCGCCCTCTATACGATTGGTTTTTAGATAAATTAGGGATTTTCCCGTCCCATCAATATGAATTTGCTCGTTTGAATTTGTCCCACACGGTGATGAGCAAGCGTAAATTATTGCAATTAGTAAACGAGAAAGTAGTGAATGGCTGGGACGATCCCCGCATGCCTACGATTTCAGGTTTGCGCAGACGTGGCTACACACCGGCATCGATTCGCAATTTCTGCGAGCGTATCGGGGTAGCGAAACGCGATAATTTGATTGATTTAAGTTTGTTGGAATTCTGTATTCGCGAAGATTTGAACAAATCGGCTGACCGTGTGATGGCGGTATTAGATCCGATTAAGCTCGTGATCACAAATTATCCAGCTGATAAAACGGAAGATTTACAGATTGAGAATAATCCTGAAGCAGAGGAAATTACGAAGCGTTCGGTTCCTTTCTCGAATGAATTATACATCGAGCGTGATGATTTCATGATCGATCCGCCTAAGAAATTTTTCCGTTTAGGCGTGGGATTGCAGGTGCGTTTGAAAGGAGCGTACATCGTAACCTGTACGGATTTTAAAACAGATGCAGATGGCAATGTGACCGAAGTACACGCGGAATACATTCCAGAAAGTAAGTCGGGGCAAGATACGAGTGGTATTTCTGTGAAAGGAACGATTCACTGGGTTTCTGTTTCTCACGCAGTAGAAGCGGAAGTTCGTAACTTCGATCGCTTATTGATTGTGGAAGATGCGTCTGAATTAGGCGACGACTTCTTGAAATTTATCAATCCGGAATCACTTCAAATTGTACCTAAGGTCTATGTGGAGCCAGGTTTGAAAGAGGCGAAAGTAGGTCAAGCGCTGCAGTTTATCCGTAAAGGCTATTACAGTTTAGATCTAGATTCTACGTCAGATAAGCTGGTGTTTAACCGCACGGTGACTTTGAAAGATACTTGGGCCAAAGAAAAGGCTAAATAATTACTTCTTCGCGAATAGCGAATCCACGAACGTGGTCTTGTTGAATACTTGGAGATCGGAGATTTTTTCTCCCACTCCAATGTATTTGACCGGAATCTTGAATTGATCCGAAATTCCGATCACCACCCCACCTTTAGCTGTACCATCTAGCTTTGTAATCGCTAGAGAAGTAATTTCCGTTACTTTAGTGAACTCCTGGGCTTGGATGAACGCGTTTTGGCCTGTTGATCCGTCCAATACTAACATTACCTCGTGCGGAGCTTCCGGTATGAATTTTTGAATCACGCGCTTGATTTTGCCTAGTTCGGTCATCAAGTTGACTTTGGTATGTAAACGTCCAGCTGTATCGATAATCACGATATCTGCATTCATCTCTACCGCCTGTTTTACGGCATCAAAAGCCACGGCTGCAGGATCCGTGTTCATTCCGTGGTCAATCACCGGAATACCTACGCGTTCGCCCCAAAGCTTCAATTGGTCTACTGCTGCAGCACGGAAAGTGTCCGCGGCGCCTAACACCACTTTCAATCCATTTTGATGAAATTGAGAGGCTAATTTACCGATGGTGGTAGTTTTACCCACTCCATTCACCCCCACCACCATAATGACGTAGGGTTTTTGTTTCGGTTCAGCAAAGGCATTCTCCAAAGAAGACGATTGGTTTTCCTCTAGAAGGGCCGCCACTTCCTCGCGCAATACGATGTCTAATTCTTCGGTAGATACGTATTTGTCGCGTTCAATACGTTGTTCGATGCGTTGAATAATCTTCAGTGTGGTCGCAACTCCCACGTCCGAAGTCAATAAAATCTCTTCTAATTCGTCTAATACCTCCTCATCTACTTTCGATTTTCCCACGACCGCACGGCCTATTTTAGAGAAAAAACCGGTGGATGTTTTCTCTAAACCTTGCTCTAGTGCTTGAATTTCTTCTTGCTGTTGCGGTTCTGGTTTCTTTTTTAAAAAATCGAATAATCCCATGGGAGTGCTAAATACGATACGAAGGTAATGAAAATAAAAAAAGTCCCTTCAAGAAGGGACTTCAATTTTTTTAAGATAGGTAAACGGGTATTGAAAAATTAGTTTTTCAATGCAGCGTTAACTTCATCTTGAAGGATGATTTCTTCTTTGAAGGTATAAGCTCCTGTGGTAGGATTCTTAACCGCCTTAATGATCTTAGCGTACTTAACGCCGCCTTCTTTCTTCAGAGTTGCAACTACTTTCTTAGCCATGGGTCAACCTATTTAATTTCTTTATGTAAAGTAACTTTTTTCAAAACAGGGTTGTATTTTCTTAACTCAATACGAGCTGTTGTGTTTTTACGATTTTTCGTAGTGATGTAACGAGACATGCCTGGTAAACCAGTTTCTTTGTGCTCAGTGCATTCTAAGATTACTTGAATGCGATTTCCTTTCTTTGCCATAATAGATAAATCTTTTATCCGCCTCTGCTCGAAACGGAATGCAAAGGTAGAAGAATTTCTTTTTTTCCCAAAGCCTTTGTTAAAAATAGATAGAAAAATTTATTTTTACCCATTAGATTTCTCATTTTTGCTTAATGAATCCCATCCAGTACCAATTTCTTCCAGAAAATTTCGAGAACTCGGACCCGAATAAATTTAGGGTAGAGGATCTGAAATCGGAGGAAATGATTATTTCATTGGGACCTCAACACCCTTCGACCCACGGAGTTCTTCGTTTAGAGGTGATTTCAGACGGCGAATGGATCAAAGAAGTCGTTCCGCACTTAGGGTATTTACACCGTTGTTTTGAGAAACACGCAGAAGCCTTGCCTTTCAATCAAATTATCCCCTATGTGGATCGTTTGGACTATATGGCGGCGATGAATTCCGAACATGCCTATGTGATGGCGGTGGAGAAGATGCTGGACTTGACGGGTAAATTGCCTAAACGTATCGAATATATTCGTGTCCTCGTGGCTGAATTAAATCGGATTGCCTCGCACTTTGTCGCTATCGGGACCTATGGTCTGGATATCGGAGCCTATACCCCCTTTTTGTGGTTGATGCGGGATCGGGAAGACATTCAGCGCTTGCTGGAGTGGCTTTCAGGTGCGAGAATGTTGTATAATTATGTGTGGGTGGGTGGATTGTTTTATGATTTGCCTGTGGGCTTTGAAGAAAAGGTGCAGGAATTAGTGCCGGTCATCAAGAACACCATTAGAGAAGTAAAACAATTAGTAGAAGATAACAGTATATTCATTAAGAGAACCGCAAATGTGGGTGTTTTGCCCCTGAATGCGGCGATTAATTATGGATGTACCGGTCCGGTGTTGCGGGGTTCTGGCTTGCCTTTTGACCTACGTCGCATTGATGCCTATTCGGTCTATCCGGAATTAGAATTTGACATTCCGGTAGGAGAAGGAGCGATGGGTGCTGTGGGAGATTGCTGGGATCGAAATCACGTTAGGATTCGCGAATGCGAGGAATCGCTACGGATTATTGAACAATGTATCGTGGCCTTGCTAGGGGATGAGAAAAGGACGCGGGAGTTTGATCCTCAGGCTTTGGTCCCTAAAAAGATTCGTCCGAAAGCGATGGATACCTATGTGAGGGCCGAAAATCCAAAAGGGGAACTCGGTTTCTATATTCGCACGGATGGTCGCTCGGATATTCCACAACGCTTGAAAGTGCGCGCTTGCTCTTTCCACCACCTTTCCGTGTTGCCTTATTTGGCCAAAGGAACGTATTTAGCAGATTTAGTAGCCAT
>JBJTMW010000034.1:0-6603 GCA_046070715.1 Aquirufa sp.
AGAATTAAATCATTAGCTGAAGGTGCTCGCGAGGGTGGCTTACAATTTTAAGAAATAGATATGTCGCATTTACAAGCAAAACCAATAAAGGTTAACGAAGGTGAGTTGAAGGAGAAAGTAGTAGCCATCAACCGTGTTGCAAAAGTAGTTAAAGGTGGTCGTCGTTTTAGTTTCTCAGCAATCGTTGTCGTAGGTGACGGTGCTGGTATCGTAGGATACGGTTTAGGAAAAGCGAACGAAGTAACAGATGCTATCACGAAAGGTATCGAAGACGCTAAGAAAAACTTATTCCAAATTCCTTTGTTGAAGAACACGGTTCCTCACGAGCAATTAGGTAAATTCTCAGGTGGTTTCGTTTTAATCAAGCCAGCTGCTCCAGGTACAGGATTGATCGCCGGTGGTGCGATGCGTGCTGTGTTAGAATCAGTAGGTGTTCACGATGTCTTAGCTAAGTCTAAAGGTTCATCTAACCCACACAACGTGGTGAAGGCAACCATCGATGCATTAGTGAAGATGAGAGCTCCACATACGGTAGCATTCCAACGTGGAATCTCTGTTGCTAAAGTATTTAATGGATAATCAGAGTGCGAAAGCCTCTCTAATAGAACATACAATGTCTAAAGTTAAAATTACTCAAGTTAAAAGTGCAATTAAGCGCCCTGAAGTACAAAAACGTACGATCACAGCTTTAGGATTAGGTAAAATCCGTAAGAGTGTTGAGGTTGAATTGAATCCAGCGATTGCAGGTATGATTCGTGCCGTAAACCACTTAATTGTAGTTGAAAATATTTAATTAACATGCGAGTTGCTGGCAACAGCAGCGCTAAGCCCCCAATAGAATGAAATTATCATCATTGAAGCCGGCAGAAGGTTCGGTAAAAGTTAGAAAAAGAGTAGGTCGTGGTCAAGGTTCTGGTTTAGGTGGAACTTCTGCTCGTGGTCACAAAGGTGCTCAATCACGTTCAGGTTATTCTCGCAAGAGAGGTTTTGAAGGTGGTCAAATGCCATTACAACGTCGTGTTCCTAAGTTTGGTTTTAAAAACCACAACCGTGTGGAATACAAAGCAATTAACTTGGATACTTTGCAAGCTTTAGCTGATGCAATCGGAACTAAGGTGATTACATTTGAAACACTTTACACAAATGGTTTGGTATCTAAGTCTGACTTAGTGAAAATCTTATCTCGTGGATCCGTTTCTTCTGCTTTAGAAGTAACAGTAAAAGGTTTCTCAGGTGCTGCTAAAGCTGCGATTGAAGCGGCTGGCGGTAAAGCAATTGTTGGTTAATCCTCTATTCTAATCGAATGAACAAGTTAATAACAACTTTCAAGCATATTTTCTCTATCGATGAGTTAAGAAGCCGTATTGTCAATACGATTCTTTTCATTGCGTTCTTCCGTTTAGGTTCTTATATCGCTTTACCTGGTGTAGATGCGACTAAGTTAACGCAAGCAGGAGAAGGTGGGCTTTTCGGTTTATTGAATATCTTTTCAGGCGGTGCGCTAAGTAATGCTTCGGTATTTGCTTTGGGTATCATGCCTTACATCTCTGCTTCGATTGCGATTCAGTTATTGACCATTGCGCTTCCGTATTTCCAAAAAATGCAGAAAGACGGTGAGTCAGGTCGTAAGAAGTTAAACCAAATCACACGTATCTTAACGATTTTCGTTACAGCTGCTCAGGCCTTTACTTATTTACAAGTAACGATCCCATCTGAAGCGATTATGGTAGATCCTTGGTTCTTCCGCTTATATGGCGTGGCTATCTTAATCGGTGGTACGATGTTATGTATGTGGTTAGGAGAGAAGATTACAGATAAAGGTATCGGTAACGGTATCTCGATGTTGATCATGATTGGTATCGTTTCTCGTTTCCCCGCTTCTATTTTACAAGAGGCAGGTTCACGTGGGATGTCTGGTGCCTTGATGTTCATCATTGAAATTATTGCCTTGTTCTTCGTAGTAATGGGAGCGATTATGGTTACTCAAGCCGTTCGCCGAATTCCAGTTCAATATGCGAAACAAGTAGTGGGTAGCAAAGCAACTGCAGTAGGTGGTGAGCGTCAATACATTCCTTTGAAGTTAAATGCTTCAGGTGTAATGCCTATCATCTTTGCTCAGGCGTTAATGTTTATCCCAGGATTAGTAGCTCAGTCGTTTGCTGAAAAATCAGAATTTGCTTCTTCGGTGGCGTCTGCTTTCGGCGATTTCACGACATGGCAATACAATTTATTATTTGCGTTCTTAATCATTGTGTTCACTTTCTTCTACACAGCGATCTCGATTAACCCGACTCAAATCTCTGATGATATGAAGCGTGGTGGAGGTTTTGTGCCGGGAGTGAAACCAGGTGAGGAAACAGCAGGATTTATTGCTACGATTTTAGATCGTATTACGTTACCTGGTGCAGTAATGTTATCGTTCATCGCGATTCTTCCTGCGGTAGCTAACTTGTTTGGCGTGACGAGAGGATTTGCTTCTTTCTTTGGAGGAACATCTCTTTTAATCTTGGTAGGGGTGGTATTAGATACATTGCAACAAATAGAAAGTTATTTGTTGATGCGTAAGTACGAAGGTTTAATGCAATCAGGACGAGTGAAAGGTCGCTCTGAATTGATTAATCGTTAAGATGATTTATTTAAAGACACCCGCGGAATTAGCGATCATTCAACAGAATGGCGAAATCTTAGGGAAGTGTCACGCTGAAGTTGCGAAGGCGATACAGCCGGGAGTTAGTACTTTGGCACTTGATAAAATCGCTTATGAATACATTAAGGATAATGCAGCGCATCCATCCTTTTTGAACTACCAAGTAGGAAGCCAGAAATATGCTTATTCTTTGTGTATTTCGGTCAATGACGTAGTAGTGCATGGTTTACCGGGAGAATTGATCCTGAAAGAGGGAGATATTATTTCGATAGACGGCGGAGTTTATAAAAATGGCTACCACGCTGATAGTGCTTACACCTATGCTATAGGGAATGTCGCTGAGGAAGTAGTTCAATTGTTACAACGGACGAAAGAGTCCTTGTATTTAGGTTTGAATCAAGCCGCACCAGGCAAACGAGTAGGCGACATTGGTTTCGCCGTTCAATCGTACACGGAATCTTTTGGTTACGGAGTAGTGAGAGAGCTAGTAGGTCACGGAGTAGGTAAGAAGCTTCACGAAAGCCCAGAGGTGCCTAATTATGGTCGCCGCGGGGAAGGGGCTAAGTTGAAAGAAGGAATGGTCATTGCGATCGAACCGATGATTAACTTAGGGAAGCGTCAAATCTCAGTAGATAAGGATGGTTGGACTATCCGAACACAAGATCGCAAGCCAAGTGCTCACTTTGAACATACGGTAGCGGTAGGGAAAGAAGGCCCCATTATTTTGACGACCTTTGCTCCGATTGAAGAAGTGATTAAAACATCAACAGTATTGTTGAATATATAAATTAATAATTATGGCCAAACAGTCCTCGATAGAAGTAGACGGAATTATTTTGGAAGCTCTTTCGAACGCGATGTTTCGGGTAGAATTGGAAAATACGCACCAAGTCATTGCACACATTTCGGGCAAGATGCGGATGCACTACATCAAGATTTTACCAGGAGATAAGGTGAAGTTAGAGATGTCCCCTTATGATTTAAGTAAGGCTAGAATTGTTTACAGATACAAGTAATTTAAGGTTTGATTTTATAAATACAGTTAATATGAAAGTTAAAGCATCTATCAAGAAACGTAGTGCAGATTGCAAAGTAATCCGTCGTCACGGAAAGCTTTACGTAATCAACAAGAAGAATCCTAAGTTCAAACAAAGACAAGGATAATTCGACAGAATTTTAAATTGATTAATAACAACAATTAATTACCTATATGGCTCGTATTGCAGGGGTTGATATTCCCGACAAAAAAAGAGGAGAAATTGCGTTGACTTATATTTTCGGTATTGGTCGTAGCACTGCTCAAAAAATTTTAACGAAAGCTGCGGTTTCGTTTGACAAGAAAGCTGGTGAGTGGAACGATACGGAGGCTAGCGCTATTCGTGCGATCATCGCTGCTGAATTCAAAACGGAAGGTCAGTTGAAATCTGAGGTTCAATTGAACATCAAACGTTTGATGGACATCGGTTGCTACCGTGGATTACGTCACCGTAAAGGTCTTCCATTACGTGGTCAACGCACTAAGAACAACTCACGTACTCGTAAGGGTCGTAGAAAAACAGTTGCTAACAAGAAAAAAGTAACTAAATAATAACTAGAGGGTAACACCTCTTCGTATTTCATTTCAAATTATGGCACAAGCAAAAAGAAAAGATAAAGCGAAGAAGAGAGTAGTTGTCGTGGAACAAAACGGACAAGTACACATCAAAGCTTCCTTTAACAACATTATTATCTCCATTACTAACTCAGCAGGTCAAGTGATCTCTTGGGCATCAGCAGGAAAGATGGGTTTCCGTGGGTCTAAGAAAAACACTCCTTACGCAGCACAGATGGCAGCATCTAACTGCGCAGCGGTAGCTGTTGAAGCAGGAATGAAGAAAGCGGAGGTTTTCGTAAAAGGACCAGGAGCTGGACGTGAGTCTGCTATCCGTACTATCCAAAACTCAGGAATTGAAGTTTCTATCATCAAAGATATTACGCCAATGCCTCACAATGGATGTCGTCCTCCAAAACGTCGTCGCGTTTAATAATTTTTATGCAAGGGTAATTAGTAATTATTTTCCCCCGCTTTTATTCACAATTTAATTACTTCATTGGGCATAAGAGGTCCAATGACTTTTAAGAAAAAATGGCTAGATACACAGGTCCCAAATCCAAGATTGCACGTCGTTTCGGTGAAGCAATTCTAGGTCCGAGCAAAGCATTAGCTCGTAAAAACTATGCACCAGGTATGCACGGTAAAGGAAAACGTTCAAAGGTTTCTGAATACGCAGTGCAATTGAAAGAAAAGCAAAAAGTAAAATACACATACGGTATTTTAGAGCGCCAATTCGAAAACTTGTTCCACAAAGCTGCTGTGAAGGCAGGGATCACAGGTGAAAACTTGATCAAATTATGTGAAGCTCGTTTAGATAACGTCGTATATCGTTTAGGAATTGCTCCTACTCGTCGTGCAGCGCGCCAATTAGTTATTCACAAACACATCATTGTGGACGGTGAAGTAGTAAATGTGCCATCTTACTCTTTACGTCCAAGCCAATTAGTAGGTGTTCGTGCAAAATCAAAATCTCTAGAAGTAGTGTCTAACTCATTAGCAGCTCGTTCTCCTAAGAACTTCAACTGGTTAGAGTGGGATGGTGTTGAATTGGTAGGTAAATTTGTTGCTATGCCAGAAAGAGATCAGATTCCTGAAAACTTCAACGAACAAGCAATTGTCGAATTATACTCTAAGTAATCTCCTAACGGCGATTAATGAGTTTTTTATAAGTACCAATAACGTTTTTTCAGTATCATTTTAAGCTACGAAATATGTCAATATTAGCATTCCAAATGCCCGAAAAAGTTGTGATGGAAAAAGCCACAGACTTCCACGGGTTATTTGAGTTCAAGCCACTCGAAAAAGGTTACGGTGTTACCATTGGTAACGCACTTCGTAGAATCTTACTTTCTTCATTAGAAGGATATGCTATAACAAGCGTTAAGATTTCTGGTGTGTTACACGAATTTTCTGCCATTGAAGGCGTTCACGAAGATGTATCTGAGATCATCTTGAACTTGAAAAAAATTCGTTTCAAGAAGACACAAGAAATTTTGGATAACAAAGTTTCTATGAAAATTAAAGGACAAACGGCTATCACTGCTGGTGATATCGCGAAGTTTACTCCTTATTTTCAAATATTAAACCCTGAATTGGTTATTTGCAATTTAGATGCTTCGAAAGAAGTTGAAATTGATTTAGTAATCGAAAAAGGTCGTGGTTATGTGGCCGCTGACGAGCCTCGTGCGAACGAGTTAGCTTTTGGACACATCGCCATTGATGCGATCTACACACCGATCAAAAATGTGAAGTTTAGCATTGAGAACACACGTGTAGAGCAAAAAACGGATTATGAGAAATTAGTTTTAGATATCGAGACGGATGGTTCAATCCACCCAGAAGATGCCTTGAAAGGTGCAGCGTATATCTTGATCCAACACTTTATGTTGTTCTCTGATCAAACAATGACATTTGAAACTCCTAAAGCAGAAGAAGATAATGTAGTAGATGAGGAATTACTTCACATGCGCAAGTTGTTGAAGACTTCATTAGCTGACTTAGATTTATCTGTACGTGCTTACAATTGCTTGAAATCAGCTGACGTTCGTACCTTAGGTGAATTAGCGAAATTAGAAATCTCTGATATGATGAAGTTCCGTAATTTTGGAAAGAAATCATTAACTGAATTAGAGCAATTGATCGAGGAAAAAGGCTTGACCTTTGGAATGGATGTTTCTAAATATCGTTTAGACGAAGATTAATTAATAATTTAAACAAAGTAATAGGTGGTTAGCCGAGAGGTTAACTAACCGCAGCTCGCAAGGGCTTTTAACTTACGAAATAACACAATGAGACACGGTAAAAAATTTAATCACCTAGGAAGAACAGCCTCTCACAGAGCAGCGTTGTTATCAAACATGGC
>JBJTMW010000035.1:0-2568 GCA_046070715.1 Aquirufa sp.
CGCTGCAGTTGATGGCTGAGGGGCATTTAGTGGTCAATAATGATATTGACCCAACTTTGCTTTCTGGTCCCTACTCGAAAGCCGGTGACGTTAGTTCCTACGAGTTTATTCAAGAGTTAGTTGCCTACGCGCAAACATTGCCCGGGGAATTAGCTGGTTGTGTCTGTAATGCGGGGGTGACGACTTTTGGGAGTTTTTGGGAGTATAGCCCAGCTTCGATGAAATCTTTATTGGATTTAAATATTCAGGGGACTTTTTTCTTGATTCAAGAAGTGGCGAAGGCCATGCGTAAAGCGGGTAATCCGGGTTCCATTGTGGTGACATCTTCTGTCACAGGGCATCAGGCACATCCGGATTTAGCGGCCTATGGGATGACGAAGGCGGCCCTGAATCAATTAGTCCAAAACTTGGTCATCGACCTCTCCCCCGTTCAAATTCGTATTAATGCCGTTTCGCCTGGTGCTACGATGACCGAAAGAACGGAGAAGGATGCTAATTATCTGCAGGAATGGAGTCGACTAACTCCGCTAGGTAAACCTGCTGACGTTCAAGATATTTCAGAGGCTGTTTGTTTCTTTTTGAGCGATAAAGCAAAGCATATCACTGGCCAGACTTTAATCGTCGATGGCGGCTGGACTAGTATAAGTCCCCCACCTAAAGCCTAAGACCAGGCCTTTTCTAGGAAATCAAGCCAGTTCTGGTGGCAGAATTTTATGATATCTTCATCAGAAAATCCGCGTTGCAATAGTAATTCAGGTAGTTTTTGTAAGTCAGCTATGGTTTCAATGTCTGCCGGACATTGTTCTCTTCCGAATCCTCCGTCTAAATCTGTGCCTAACCCTACGTGATTGGTGTTTCCAGCTAAATCACAAACGTGGACTAAATGATCTATGAGAGTATTCAAGGTGACGTTCTTGTTCATTGGTGTAGATTCTCCTCTCACCCAACCTGGTATCATCATCCATGCATCCATCGGCATTCCAATGACCGCTCCGCGCGAAATAATCTCTTTCAACTGTTCATCACTAAATTGACGATTGTGATCTACTAAGGCACGGCAGTTTTGGTGACTAGCCCAAACCGGACCTTGGTGGTATTCCATCGCCTCCCAAAAACTATCATCACATAAATGTGTTGCATCTAAAATAATGTTTAGATCCATCATTTTGCGTAATAAATCATGTCCTTTTACGCCCATGCCACCAGTTGCATTGGTTCCTTGCGCATAACGTCCCGGACCATAATGGGCTGGTCCTAAGGCACGTAAACCAGAAGCATGTGCCATTTCCAAGTATTCCAATGAAACGATAGAGTCAGCTCCCTCTAGACTTAAGATATAGCCTATCGTATGCCCATCAGTTTCCCATTGTATTAGATGATCGTTTAATTCGGATAGATTCCGAATAGGGCGCAAATCACCAGTCCTCTCTAGAGCTTTGTAATAGGCTAATTGACCTTGGGTTTGAGCCCAAGCTTGTTCTGGGCTATTCCAGCCGGGTAAAGTGGAGTCAGCGGCTACATAGCGAGCTATCTGGGTGGCGACTACGATACCAATGTTGCCTTTTCTTAATTCGCCTAAACTAACCGTAGCATTGCCACGATCAGGTTTATCTTTTAAATGCTTTTCGCGATCATTGATTTCTTGAATAGGAGCGCGCAAGTCTCGATTCCACTCAAGCGCGTTCATACTTAAATCTAAATGGGCGTCAATTAATAGCATAATCTGCGATTTCTAGCTTTTACTTCCCATGATCCACCATCAATGACTTGAAGATGGGAATGGAGATTTACAGTAGGGCAAATATGGTAAGGAATCATTCGGACGATTTCACCAATGGAATATGTTGAACTATCTCCCACTTCCACGATACCATGTTCTTCGCTTTGTGATTTTAGTACCCAGCTTGGCTGGTCGATAAAACGTACCCGGTTATCTATCGGGTTTTCTGCCGCAACCGATTTATGCCCTAAATCGAGGCAAATAGTCGTATCGGTGGGCTTTGAAATGATTCTGGCGATAATCTCTACTCCAAATTCAAAGGTATTTTCTGGAAATAAAGCTGCATAACCTGCATCAAAGAAGATGAAAGTCCCTGGGCTGCAGTTAAATCGTGTATTTTTATGGTGCACCAGGAAACTAGGTGTTCCAGAAACCACTAATTCTAAATCTGAACGGTTTAAGCGCTCTAGAAGCTCGTAGAATGAGGTGAAATCAGTTTCCACATGTTTGGCACGGTCTTCATACACCTTGTCCCGAATGTGACCATCATAGGCGTGCAATCCGCGCAAAGTGACACTAGGTAACGTTTGAATATGTTGAATCAAAGCCAAAGCCTTCGATGGTGTAATTCCCGTCCGATTCATCCCTATATTGAGGTCTACAAACACCTCTGTTGAACTGTCTGTGAATACTCGATTTAGTTCAGAAGCGGCAAAGGCATCATCTACGATGGAAGAGAATTTCGTTTTAGGATAATGGGCGACTAAATCCTTAAATCGTTCCAAATTAGGTCCGATCAATTGCATCGAAATAAGTACGTCTGGAGCTTCTGAAAGGGCTAATAATTC
>JBJTMW010000036.1:0-3346 GCA_046070715.1 Aquirufa sp.
AGTGGCCCGTTTTGCAGAGAAAAAAGGATCCTTAAAAAGCATTCAAGCTTTTGAAATTCTGTTACGCGATTTTCCCAATGCCCAATTACGGATGGTGGGTGATGGACCGCTGTGGGAAGAAGCGAAAGCCTATGTTTCTACGCACGGTCTATCCGATAATATTCATTTCTTAGGGGCTATGGGTCAATCGGATTACTTGCCCTTGTTGCAAGAATCGAACGTCTTCATTCAACATTCGGTGCTAACACCAAGTGGAGATTCCGAGGGAACGCCGGTCGCTATTTTAGAGGCCTCCGCTTGCGGATTAGCCATCTGTTCTACGAGACACGCCGGTATTCCAGATGCGGTCATTGAGGGGAAGACGGGGCTTTTGGTAGATGAACACGATGTGGAGGGAATGGCTTCTGCGCTGAAATCCTTAGCCTCAGATTCCGCGACGACGCGTGCCTATGGCGCCGCAGCACGTAAACACATGGAGGAGCATTATGACGTGGTGAAGCTCTCAGCGAAAATCAAAGGTCTTCTCGTATAAAGAATGCCCCGCAAAATCGTATTTTTGTAAATTACATTCAAAACAAGGCATGGGGATCGTCATTCGACAAAGTTTAAAGGGTTCAATCGTTACCTATTTGGGTACGGCGATTGGGACTTTTAACGTGATCTTCCTCTACAATAAGTTTCTCTCGCAGGAGCAGGTGGGCTTGATTGCCGGTGCTTTGGTCAGCATTCCGCTTATTTTTGCCTCTTTTACGCAGCTAGGAATTCCCCATATCGCGGTGCGTTTTTTCCCGCATTTCGATGATCCGGCGAATGGCCATAAAGGATTTTTTACCTTTCTGCTTGTCGCACCGCTATTTGGTTTAGCACTTTTTGTGCTGGGCTATTTGGCTTTAAAACCACTGTTTTTCGAGGCTTATGGCACGAATTCACCCTTATTGCCGCAGTATTTCTACTACATCATTCCTTTGACGGCTAGTTACCTCTACATGAGCGTATTGGAAGCCTATGCACGTGTTCATTTACGCATTGTGGTGCCGGCGATTATTCGGGAATTGTATTTACGGGTTTCCAATGGGGTTTTGGTGATTGCATTTGCTCTCGGCTATTTGACATTTAATCAATTAATTTTAGCGATTACGCTTTCTTATGTAGTCGCTGTCGCGGGCTTATTAGCCTATATTAAGCAGCTGAAACGCTTTTATACAAAAGTCGATTTTTCGTTTTTGCGCACGCCGGTTTTTAAGGAAATGCTTTCGTATGGCGGTTGGGTGATATTAGCAGGAGCGAGTTTTACCCTCATTCAACATATCGAAAAGATCATGTTGCCAGCCTATATGGGCGGTTTGAGTACGACAGCGATTTTTGATATTAATTCCCGGATGGCGATTATGATTTCGATCCCGCGGAATGTGATTGCGGCGATTGCAGCGCCTATTTTAGCGCAGGCTTGGAACCGAAATGACCGCGAAAATATCCAGGATATTTACCAAAAATCGTCCTTGAATCTCCTCCTCATCGGCTGCGTTTTATTCCTGTTGATTTGGTGTAATTTGGACTTTATCTATACGATTATTCCACGCCACGAAATCTACGAGGCAGGCCGATGGGTCGTGCTGATGGTGGGTTTAAGTAAAATCATCGATATGGGAACGGGCTTAAATTCGGAGGTATTGATTAACTCCAAATACTACCGATACGATCTCATTTTCTACATCATTCTCGCGGTGGGTTTGGTGGTAGGTAATCTAATCTTGATTCCCATTTACTCCTATAACGGGGCGGCCTTAGCCTCTCTTCTTGCATTAGCAGGCTATAATGTGTTGAAATTTGGCTTTATCTGGTGGAAACTAGACCTGCAACCGTTTGATGTTAGGTCTTTAGGAATTCTAATCGTGAGTGGCTTGATTTATTTACTAGTTACCCAAATTCCCGTTTTTGAAGGTAGCCCTTTGATGGCCTGGTTGCTCAATGTGGGAATTCGAAGTGCAGTCATTGGTGGATTATTTGTCCTAGCTGTAACGAAATTCAAGCTATCTCCTGACATCAGCGAGCTAGTTACTAATTGGTTTAAGAAATGAAAATAATGTCCCTGGCCGGTGGCCTGCCACACTATTATAACCTCGTCCTGAACAAATTGCAACGCGATTATGGGGTGGAGGTTTGCGTGGTGGTGCCCACAGAAAAAGGGGCTACGCTAGGCGCTGGGGTATATACCTCGGACAAAGGCATCGAATTCAAAGTTTTCCGACGCGAGGAATACACGACCTATTATGGAAAGAAGTTTTTCCGCGGGTTGAAGGAACTGATTTTGGCAGAAAAACCAGACGTCTTAATGGTCAACTGGCCCTACCAGGCCTCTTTCGTCTTTTATCCGGGCTGGTACCGTTTCCTGCGCAAGCACAAAGTGGCGCTTATTTCCAAAGAGATTCCATTTCAAGTCCCCCATTATGAAAACGCCATCTCCTATTATTTACAAGGTGGCGGGGTAACCGAAAACAACCAAGCGCACCAGTCGAATCCCTCTCTTTTGGCCCGATTAAAATTCTTAATCGTGCGCGAAACGAGAAAGCGTTTCTCAAATCTGGTAGACGCCCACATCAATTATTTAGATGAAGCAGTGGCCTTGCATGCCAGTTATGGCGTTCCGGCAGAGAAAGTATTCATCACCGCAAATTCGCCGGATACGGATGCCCTTTTAGCTACGGCAAATGAGTTGAAAGAGGTTTCCACTAATCCATTCCGACTCTTGCATATCGGACGGTTGGTCAAATGGAAGCAGGTCGATTTATTGATTGAAGCGGCCATCGCTTTACGCGCGAAATACCCGCAGACCGAACTCAGTATTGTAGGTGACGGGCCGGAGCTAGAAGCCTTAAAAGCGCAGGCTTCAGGACACGATTTCATCCAGTTTCACGGAGGTATTTATGACCCCAAAGAACTAGGCAAAATCACCTGCGAATCAGGAATCTATGTCTTAGCCGGCATGGGCGGCTTGTCCATCAATGAAGCGATGTGTTTCTCAAAACCGGTGGTTTGTTCCGTGGCAGATGGCACCGAAAAACGATTAGTGAGAGAAGGATATAATGGACATTACTTTGAATCGGGTTCATTGGAAAGTTTGCAAAAGGTGATCGAGCAATTATTCGCTCATCCAGAAAATATTGCCTTAATGGGCCAGCGCTCGAGAGAGATTATTGAAAAAGAAATTAACATACATACGGTGCTGGGGAATTATATGGAGGCGTTTAGGTTTGCAATCGCTTCGCGATCGCAAACAGTCACTAGTCGCTAGTCACTAGTCGCTAATCGTGACTAGTCGCCTGCGGCTTAGTCGTGACTTCGTCGC
>JBJTMW010000037.1:0-3494 GCA_046070715.1 Aquirufa sp.
ACGCGCGTACCTCCACTCCAAAACTCCACCTGGCTCTCAATGCCGTGTTTTTTGAAATAATCAGCCGCTAAGTACATGATTTTTTGTGGAGCGCCACCGCACTTAATGGGGGTATGTGGATTTGTGAAGATAGCTTTGCCTCCTTTGGTCTGCTGAATACATTCCCAGGTATAAGGCGCAGTCGCAAAACTATAGTTTGAGCAAACTCCATTCTTGCCTAGATTTTCTTTTAAGCCTTTGATCTCTCCCCAATTTAATTGAATTCCTGGGGCAGTAATTAAATAATCGTAGGCTAAATCGCTGCCATCGGCTAACGTAATTTTGTTCTCTTCTGGCTTGAAACCTGCTACCATTTGCTGAATCCAAGTGCATCCTTCTGGAATTACGGACGCTTCATCGCGCTCCGTATCTTGAATATTGAATTCACCTCCGCCCACTAAAGTCCAGGCGGGTTGGTAATAATGTTTCTTTGCCCCATCGACTATGGCGATGTCCAATGAAGAATCTTTGCGTAAAAGCTGGGCCGCAATCGAGATTCCGGCATTTCCTCCGCCTACGATTACAATGGAATGATGTGTTTTCATGATTAACGATTTAAAGAATATGTTGTAATATTACGAGATATCGGTATAAGTTAACGTGATAAATGTCACTTGTACCTTTTTATTCTTCTTGTAACTTGCAGGTCTAATTAAATGAACGATTTTGAGCACACCATTTCAACCCCGGTACCAGATTTTAAGGACTTTTTTGTTTGCATTGCTACTGGCTCTTTTTGGTTTTTTAGGTTTTCGCAGCTACCAGCACATGGGATCAACATCGTCTGATTCGACTTCTGTCTACTCTGCTCCTGATTCCAACTTTACACATGTATGGACGGCACCGTCAGATTGGCGGATGATGTATTTACAGCCAGAGGAGAAAGAATTAGTGGTATATGGAAGAGAATTGATTGCACATACGTCTGATTATTTGGGTCCCAAAGGTTCGGTGAAAGCGATTTCTAACGGAATGAATTGCCAAAACTGCCACTTAAATGCGGGTACCCAGCCTTGGGGGAACAATTATTTTGCGGTTCAATCCACTTATCCTAAATTCAGAGCTCGCTCGGGAACCAAGGAAAACCAGATGAAGCGTGTAAATGATTGCTTTGAGCGAAGTCTAAACGGCAAGGCCTTGGATTCTACGAGTCGGGAGATGCGGGCGATTTTGGCCTACATCAAATGGCTAGGTTCCGACGTCGAAAAAGGCAAATCTCCAAGAGGATCAGGCATATATAAACTAAAAGGAATGAAAAGGGCTTGTGACCCACTCAAAGGATCTGAAGTTTATACTGCCAAATGTCAGTCTTGCCACCAAGTAGATGGAGGTGGTTTGTTAGCCGAAAATGGGAAGTCTTACACTTATCCACCGTTATGGGGGCCTCACAGTTATAATAGTGGGGCAGGATTATACCGTATTTCGAATTTCGCTGGTTATGTGAAGTACAATATGCCGCAAGGAACCACCTACGAAAAGCCACAATTAACGGACGAGGAAGCATGGGATGTGGCGGCTTACGTAAATTCAATGCCTCGCCCAGCGAAAGATTTATCAAAGGATTGGCCTAACATGGCTAAGAAACCATTTGATCACCCCTTTGGACCCTATGCAGATCCTTTCTCAGAAGAACAGCATAAGTTTGGCCCCTATAAGCCCATTAAGGCTTGGGCGGAAAAGCATAAATAAGGTTAATCGACGTACGTTTCTTTGATGACTGCTTTGCAATTTTTTATTTCATTAGCACTTAATTGCCCAATTACCTTCAGTAGACGTCTTCTGTCAACTGTCCTAATTTGATCTAAAACGATCATCCCATTGGTCGAATTCATCTTTACAGCCACCCTGGTAGGATAGGCCTTTGTATTAGTGGTCATAGGTGCAAGAACAATGGTTTGTAAATGTCGATTCATTTCATCAGGTGAAATGATCACACAGGGTTTCGTTTTTTTGATTTCACTGCCTATGGTCGGATCGAGATTGACTAACACGATGGCGTATTGCTTTAATTCCATTCCTCCCATGTTTCTTCATTGAATACATCATCCATCAATAATTGGTCATCATTATTTGAATGCATTTCACAAAAAGCTTCCTCCCAATGCTTACGTGGCGATTCCATCGGTAGCAGGATAATTCGGTCTTTTTCTAAAATGATCTCCACTTTATCGCTAATATTATATTGTTCCAAAATTGATTTGCTTAACCTTAGCCCTTTTGAATTGCCAATTTTAATGATAGCTGCTTCCATAATTATACCCCTTTTTGTAATTACAAAGTTATTACATTTGAATATAATTTCCGCTATCTGATCGCAATTTAATCCTTTGCTGTATGGCGCCCTATCAGCCAATTGATATTCTTTTAAACAAAAAAAAGGATGCCGAACCTAATCGACATCCCATTTACCATTTAGCATTAACCATTCACCATTTTAGTGAGGAAGCTTATCTCTAAACCTCCCATACACCCAAGTGCCGGCAATTGAGCTTAAAATAACAACCGAAATAGCTAAGACTCCCGTTCCTAACTGAGCGAAAAGGGGGCCTGGACATGCGCCTGTGACTGCCCATCCTAATCCGAAGATTAAGCCGCCGTAGATTTGGCCCTTATTAAACTTCTTATCCGTGAACGTAATTTCTTCTCCGTGAATCGTCTTTACCTTGAATTTTTTAATCAGGAAAACGGAGATGGCACCCACGACTACCGCTGTACCGATCACACCGTACATGTGAAAGCTTTGAATACGGAACATTTCCTGAATGCGGAACCACGAGATGATTTCTGCTTTCACGAAAACCACACCAAACACGATTCCTACCGCCAAATATTTAAAATTATACCACCAAGGGTGCTTCAAATTCGATTCATTCAAACACATCGTGTCCAATGAACGTACTTCAAAATCAGTTTCTTTTTCTTGCGTATTCATCGGATTAAAGGGCTAAAATGTAAGGAAGAATTAAATTGGCCATCACAAATCCGCCTATCATAAAGCAGATTGTAGCCACTAAAGAGGGCCATTGTAGATCGCTTAGGCCCATAATCGCGTGGCCAGAGGTACATCCACCCGCATAGCGAGTTCCAAATCCCACAAGGAATCCTCCGCCTACCATCATAGTGAATCCACGTAAAGTTAACACATCGTGAAGTGCAAATAATTGCACAGGAACCATTCCAGAAAGGTCGGTGATGCCGTAGCCTGCTAATTCTTTGGCTAAATCTGGATGTATGATGATGGGTGCATCTGAGCCTAAAAAATGGGCAGCGATGAAGCCGCCGATGAAAATGCCACCGATGAAAAATAGATTCCAAGATTCTTTTTTCCAATCGTATTTGAAAAAGGGAATGTCGCTCGGAATACAGGCGGCACACATATGGCGCAGGTTGGCTGAAATGCCAAAGTGTTTATTGCCTAACAAGAGTAGGGCAGGGACGATCAGTCCGATTAAGGC
>JBJTMW010000038.1:0-9946 GCA_046070715.1 Aquirufa sp.
TTAGGCGAACCCGTTTTCGATAAATTGCATGCGGAATTAGGCAAAGCCATGTTGAGCATTAATGCCGTAAAAGGCTTTGAATACGGTTCAGGATTCGATGGAGTAGAATTGCGCGGCTCCCAGCACAACGATATTATTGTCAAAGACGAAGCGGGTAAAGTGAGCACATTAACTAATCATTCTGGTGGAATTCAAGGCGGTATCTCGAATGGCGAGCCTATTTATTTCCGCGTAGGATTCAAGCCGGTAGCCACGATTATGCAGGATCAGGATAGTTTGAACGAATCTGGTGAAAAAATTGTTGTATCAGGCAAAGGTCGTCACGATCCTTGTGTGGTGCCGCGCGCCGTGCCTATCGTGGAGGCGATGTCAGCGATTGTACTGTTAGATTTCTATTTACGAAATCGCTTGACAAAATTATCTGACGTTTTATGATTCCAAACGAGGATGAATATTACATGAGCCTCGCGCTGAAACAAGCGGAGCGGGCTTTAGAAGACGAAGAGATTCCGGTAGGTGCGGTCGTTGTTTGCCAAGGTAAAATTGTGGCAAAGGCCTACAACCAAACGGAGATTTTGACCGATGTAACGGCTCACGCGGAGATGATTGCCATCACCTCTGCCGCCCAAACCATCGGCGCTAAATACTTAAAAGATTGCACGCTCTATGTGACCTTAGAACCTTGCCTGATGTGCGCAGGGGCCATTTATTGGTCGCAATTAGGGCGATTAGTGTACGGTGCTTCAGAAGAGAAGCGCGGTTTTGAAAAATTAGGAACAGGCATTTTACACCCGAAAACAGAGATTGTTGGCGGGGTTTTGGCAAACGAATCAGAACAACTGCTAAAGGAGTTCTTTTCGATGCGACGATAGACTTAAATGGTGAATGGTAAGTGGTGAATGGTGGTTCATGATTCGCTATGTGAATCTTACTATGATAAAATTCTCACTCGGAGATAAAAGTAAAAGTACTTTTGATTTCCAACGTGATGATAATTTGCTTTCATTCCACAATTCAAACCCAATAGCTGGATCAAAAATAAGGAATTTTCCGTCATTTGAAATTCCGCAACACACACTATAGTGAGGCAGGTTTTGACTATTTAGAACATGAATAATACAGGGAAATGAAGTTTCATTTTTAAACTCATTTAGATTATCTACTAGATACGCTTCCGCCGTCAATCCAGTCTGATTAGCTGCCTCTTTTAGACCTTTTATACTAGTTCCCATCTCACTCATACGGCTCCAAATTCGAAGTGTATCATAAGGGCAATCGCCTTTATACAAACGAATAATAGTTAAAAGACATGCGACACCACAATCTGATTTGCCTCGTTGTCTAACGAATGATTTGTATTTGGCTTTTACTGAATTCATTTATGGCGCTGGGTGGCAAATGGTGTATAAATCGTATTTGACAGAACTGTATTCCGTTTTCAAATTTTGGGAATTTTCAAAATGAGCAACGGATTGAAATTTCCCCATTTCTTTTGATTGGCCTAAATCTAATTGTTGCCATTCTGTTTTATAATCAATAGATTCTAATTCATATACCTGCTGTTTTTTATTAAAAAGGATCTGAAAGTGTTCGTTATTGATTAGGTATTTGTCATGTGCTTTAAAGTTTTTGATCAAACTTACGGTTGTGTTTTTAGTGCTTTTCATAAGTTGAATGTCTATCCGTTCAAAAGCTAAATCGCGTTTGTTTATTTTCAAAGTTCCAAAATAGTAAAACCTCTTAGCGTCTTCAGAGACCAATTCTTCCAAGTTTTTTAAATCAGTGATTTGCTTTTGTGATTGAAAAATTGCCTTCTTTGGATAAAATAGTAGTTCAACCGATTCTTCATCCTCTTTAATATTTTTAAATTGATAATTATTCGATCTGATAATTGATTTAATTTCTCGCAATTCAAGTTTAGTCAGAAAATCCATCGGGTAAAGTGTCAGATTTTCCTCATTAGAGATTCGCTTTTTTGGGAAATAGTTATTTTGTTTAGCTAGCACAAAATAATTTAGATTTTGGTAGTCCTTAAAATCAACTAAAATACCGCCCCTTAATTCAAATTCTGATTTGTCATTTCTAGTTAAAATAGAAAAGCCCTTAAATTCTTGAGAAAAATTATGTGGAGTTGTACGGATGAAATTGGAGTAACTTTCTTTAATTAACTCCAAATAGCCAATTCTTTTTCCTTTTACAAAAACTTCAGGTAGGCTATCGTTTCGAATCGTTTTTTCTTGAGCTATGTTTTCATGCCAAAGACTCAGGAAGATAAGGCAGATTAGTAGGGGATGATTGTTTTTCATGATTTTAGATAAATGCCCTCTTCCTACAGCAACATTGGAAGAGGGCGGTGGAACACATTTCTGTATTATTCAAACCACCAATGCCATTTATCCCCAGTCCGGTGGCTTACATGTTCCAGAATTTCCCAGCCAAAAATCTTTAAAGTAAAGTCCCATCCCCCGACGAGATTAGCACACTCTTTTTCGGTTAACTTTTTCATAAGCTATTAGTAGTTAGTTCGTCTTACAAAATGGTAAGATACTTCAAATGTAATTAGATCAACTGAACTAAAAATTCAGTGATAATTAGCTGTTTTCTTTGAATCGTTGAAAACCCATTTTTATCATTCCTTTTTCTTGGTACATGTAACTCCTCTGTTTGGAATTATATACGATTGGGATTTGTAAGTCGTGAATAAGTTCGTCCCGTAATTTGTACCAGGATCTTTCAGTCATTTGAAGCTTTTTAGCTAGTTCTTTAGGTGTTCCTGTGGCTTGCAAGGCTAGTAAGCTGTCCAAGTAAAGTAAGCGTTGTTGGATTTTCCAGAGCATAAATAAGTTAATTTTAGTGGTTTATAGGATACGAAATTGTGGAACTATCTCACGAATATTTCAGTTTTATACCTAACTTCGAAATTCAATTTAAAACCAATTTTAATCAGTTAATTGATAATGTGATAGAAGGCAGTTTGTTTCCCTATTTTATCATTTAACATTCACCATTCACCACTTACCATTCACCATTTAAAAACTATACATATGTCATTTACATTAGCCCCCTTGCCTTACGCGAATAATGCGTTAGAGCCGCATTTCGATGCATTAACGATGGAAATCCACCACGACCGTCACCACAACGCGTACGTGACGAACTTGAACGCAGCGGTAGCTGGCACGGAGTTAGAAGGAAAGTCTTTGGAAGAATTATTTACTTCTATCTCCCAATTATCTCCTGCAGTACGTAACAACGGTGGAGGTCACTTTAACCACGATTTATTCTGGAATATCCTATCGCCAAACGGCGGTGGTGCTCCAGTAGGCACTTTGGCGAAAGCGATCGATGCGAAATTCGGTTCTTTTGACGCCTTCAAAGAGGAGTTCAAAAAAGCGGGTCTAACGCGTTTCGGTTCAGGCTGGGCGTGGTTAGTAGCGCAAAAAGATGGCTCAGTAGCGGTATCAAGCACGCCTAATCAAGACAATCCATTGATGGATGTGGCAGACGTAAAAGGCTTCCCAGTGATCGGATTAGATGTTTGGGAGCACGCTTATTACTTAAAATTCCAAAACAAACGTCCAGATTACATTGACGCATTTTGGAGTGTGATTGATTGGAACAAAGCGGAAGCGCGTTACCAAGCAGCTCAGAAATAATACGGAATGGACGGGAGGATGAAAATTCTCCCGTTTTTTTCGGCTTTCTTTTGCAATATTGGAAGCTTTGCGTATTTTTGCAGACCCAAATGGCGGTTGTAGCTCACTCGGTTAGAGCACTGGTTTGTGGTACCAGGGGTAGTGGGTTCGAATCCCATCATCCGCCCAGAATGCCTCAGTAGAAATGCTGGGGCATTTTTTGTTCGTTTTTTTTCGTAAATTAGAAATCCCTTAAAATAGTAAATGCCCCACCGAGGCGGGGCATCGGCCCAAAGATGCTATCTTTGGGGGAGCTCAATACAAAGATAAATTTAAGCACAGGCGAATGCAAGCAGACGAAAAGAAAAAATTACGAGTGATGGCCTATGTGGATGGGTCTAACTTGTATTTTGGGATGATTGAATCTGGCGCACGCAAATGCAAGTGGTTAGATGTGTATAAATTAATGAGAGGCTTCACGCGTTCGAATCAAGAACTCATCGGAGTGAAATTCTTCACTAGTAGAATTACCCATAATCCACCTAAAGAAAAACGACAAACGACCTACCTAGAAGCACTCGAGTCGACAGGGGTAGAGCTAATTTATGGTTCTTATCACGCAAAATTCGAGGATTGCAGGCAATGCGGCCATCAGTGGGTGGTTCCGTCAGAGAAGATGACAGATGTGAATTTAGCCACGCATTTGATCATGGATGCCCATTTAGATGTCTATGACATTGCGATTGTTGTATCTGGCGACAGCGATTTTGTGCCTTGTATCGAGGCGGTGAATACGACCTTTTTGGACAAATCGGTGGTAGTATTTTTTCCTCCAGGACGACATAATAATTCAGTCGCTGAGGTAGCACGTGCGAATCAGATCATCGGTCGTCCTAGATTAGTGGAAAGTCAATTTCCTCCTAAAGTGGTGAAAGTGGATGGTTATGTGTTAGAAAAGCCGGAAGGCTGGTAAATTATTTTTATGAATCCTGTATTTCTGAAACGTTTTTTGATTGTCTTATATGCAGCCGGCCTAATCGGCATGCATTTGCCTGCAACGGCGGCTTTGTTCACCTCGCTTGTGCCCTTGACGCTTTGGTTCACGGCCTTTATTTGTGTGGTGTATTTCCCCAAACCTTCGTTTCAGGCCTACCTTTTTCTCGGCCTTTTAGCCGTGGCAGCCTGGTATTTAGAAGTGCAGGGGGTCAGGACTGGCCAGATTTTTGGGGTCTATGCGTACGGAAAGACCTTAGGATTTCAGTTGAGCAAAGTGCCCATCACGATAGGCTTGAATTGGTTAGTGCTCGTGTTAGCGACAAGTGCACTCGTAGAGGAATGGAATATCGCGGGAAAAATTAGTAAGGCGGCGATAGGGGCAGGTTTGATGACTGCCTTGGATTTTTTGATCGAGCCGGTGGCGGTGCATTTTGATTTCTGGACCTGGTCTGGGGTCCAGGTGCCTGCCCAAAACTTTCTGGCCTGGTGGTTAGCCTCTTTCTTGTTTCATTTAGCCTATCAAAATACGCCCTTCCCATCGAAGTCAAGTTTATTTAGGCTCATTGCCGCCTTGCAATTTTTGTTCTTTTTAGGGCATTGGCTTCTTTTGCAATTTAATTTCTAAACATTTTCTGAACTCGGGTGTTACGATGAGGATGAATGTATATTCGATTAAGGATTTAGAGAACTTCAGTGGTATCAAGGCCCATACGATTCGTATTTGGGAGCAGAGGTACCATTTGCTTCATCCTGGTCGAACAGAAACGGGTATTCGCACCTATTCGGACATCGATCTAAAGCGTATTTTAAATATTGCGACCCTGCAGAATAAAGGGGGAATCAAGATCTCCAAGATTGCCGAATTATCAGAAGCAGAAATTTCAGAGAAAATCTTACACCTTTCGGGTGGTGAATTGGATTATCCAGAGCACATACAAGCCATTACCGTGGCTATGATGGACTTGGACGAATACCGTTTCCAGGTGTTAGCGAAGTCGATAACGGATGCGTATGGTTTTGAGAACTTTATGTTAAAGGTGATCTATCCCTTCCTAACTCGATTAGGCACCTTGTGGCTTTCTGGCTCGGTAGGGCCGGCACAGGAGCACTTTATTACGCATTTGATTCGTCAAAAAATCATCGCCGCCATCGATTCCCAAATGGCCAAGCCAAAACCTAACGCCAAGAAATTCTTGTTGTATCTTCCAGAGGGGGAATTGCACGAGATAGGTTTGCTTTTTGCGAGTTATTTGATTCGCGCACGCCAGCATTCAGCGGTTTATTTAGGTCAGTCGCTCCCTTTTGATGAATTGTGTTTGGCCTACGAAATACACCAGCCAGATTATGTGTTTAGCGTATTTACAACCGAACCTTCTCAAGATATTTTACCCGCTTACGTTGCTGATTTAGATAAGATGCTTCCAGACGCTAAGATTATGTTAACGGGCTATAACGTCTTGCACTCTCCTGAGCCAGTTCCGGCTCGGATTCAGTTGATTAGCGATTTTGCGACTTTAATCGAATTGATTGAATCCTAACTGAAGTTAGGATCTAGCTTTGTCGCATCTTCCACAAACAGTTTCACTTGTTGCTCCTGGTCTTTGGGACAAATCATTAACACATTTCCATGTTCTGCCACGATATAATTCGATAAGCCGTGGATGACCACTAATTTATCTTTAGGGGCTTTGATGATGCAATCGTTGGTTTCATAAAGCATCACGTTCGCATCCACCGCGTTTTGTAGCTCATCCTTTTCATTGATCTCATGCAAGGATTTCCAGGTCCCCAAATCCGACCAGCCGATGTCTGCCAAAATCACTTTCACCTCGCGCGCTTTCTCCATAATTCCATTATCCATCGAGACGCTTTTGCAAACCGCGTAGACTTTGCGAATGAATTCAGGTTCCTCCGGCGTATAATAGAACGCGCGTCCTTCTTCAAATTGCTCTGCTAGGCGCGAAAGGTGCTTAGTTAATTCGTGTTTAAAGGTAGGAATCGAGAAAACGAAAAGGCCAGCGTTCCATACATAGTCCCCGCTTTCTAGGAATGCTTGGGCTAATTCTACATTGGGTTTTTCAGTGAAAGTTTTGACGGTTTTCGCCGTTTCATCCGATTCTTGGTACTGAATATAACCGTAACCTGTGTCAGGTCGTGTAGGCACGATCCCCAAAGTCACTAACACCGGTTCTTTCGCCGCTTCTAAGGCCTCGTTTACCCGCGCCTTGAACGCCTCTTCTTTTAAAATTACGTGATCCGCAGGGGCCACGATGAGTTTTGCTTTGGGATGCTTTTTGCTGATTTTGTAAGCTGCATAAGCGATGCAAGGCGCTGTATTTTTGCGTTGCGGTTCTTTTAGGATTTGATCTGGGCTTAAGAAAGGCAATTGCACCTGCACGATTCCCGCGAATTCTTCACTGGTAACGACATAGATATTTTCTGGCGCCACAATTCCCTCAAAACGCTCTGCTGTTTGTTGCAGCATCGTTTTTCCCACGCCTAAGACGTCGTGGAATTGTTTGGGATAATTACTTCTGGAGATGGGCCAAAACCGGGTTCCGATTCCGCCCGCCATAATTACAAGGCAGTTAGGCATACGCTTATTTTTGGCTGAGGAACGTGTTAACACGTAGGACAGCGTTTTCTCTGATGTTTTGGTAATATAAATTAATGTCCGCCTTGTGCCAGTTTTTCAAATGAACAAAAGCGCGACCGGGTACATAGGGTGTATTCGTCCACAAAAGCCCTAAATGATTTTGTGCATCTGCAAATTCTTTCACGTATTTAAAACCATACGATACGCCACCGATATTCTGCTCCTTCGAGGCAAAATTTTCGTCTGTCGACCAGGTCAATGGATTAACCGAGGCTAATTCGGTCACTGTTCCGGGATGCCAAGGGGGTAAATAGCCTTGCAAGAAGGTGGTATAAGCGACAAAACAGCCCGTTTGAGAGGCAGATGTACAAACGGGAATGTTTGTAAAGGTATTTTTAGGAGTTGCGATTCCGATGATATAGGCAGCCACTAATTGCTTGCCTAATGCTTTGCCATCAAAATATTCTTTCAATAAGCGTGTCGCGTGCACCGTTCCTTGGCTATGGCTGGCGATAATAATGGGTCTTCCCTTGTTCTCATGCGCCATATAATAGTCGAAGGCTCTTTTTACGTCCGAATAGGCTAAGTCCAAAGCCGCGTCTTTGTCTTCTTTGTACTGGGTTACGAACGCTTGGTAATGAGCCTGTCGGTAGCGTGGCGCGAAAATACGGCCAGCGGCATTGAAAGCGGTGGCTTGATTCAAAATCGTCGAGCTGTCTGTGCGCGTATTCAAGGCTTGGTCTGTCATCGAGGCATTCCAAACGAACTCGTTCTCTGGCTTGTACGTAAATATGGTGGGGTGAATGAAGAAGACATCGGCTTTAGCAGTTGCCTGTTCTTCTTTCAAAGAGGATTTACGAGGGACTAAATCCGCCGCGTCATAGCGAGACGGTAACGCGGACCAAGCGGCAGGGTCTGCATAATCCATCGGTGCTGGCTGCGGCGCCTCTTTCCATCTAGTAGTCAGCACATAAGGTGTTTGGCTAGCACAAGCGCTGAGAAAAATTATACACAAAAAAGCGAAAGCTCTCATCCGGTTAAATTTATTCGTAAAGCTACTAGTTTAATCCCCCTTTTTAAAATTAAATGATTGAGCGGTCATATTCGTTTACAGGCGATTAAATTATTTTCTGAAAAATTAGTAATTTTTTAATACCATTATAGTGAAGAATATTGAAATCTTCTTTATTTTTGTTGTAATTCGAGTATCCAAAAACAAATTGTGTCATTAAAAACACCCATTATGAAAAAAATTATACAACAGATTTTACCTAGCCTAGCGCTTATTCTGTTCTTAAGTGCTAGCACTTTTGCTCAGACTAAAATAGGAGGAAAGGTGACGGATGCAGATTCTAAAGAGCCATTAATTGGTGTTAGTATCGGCGTAAAAGGAGCGGTAACTGGAACGATTTCGGATTCCAAAGGTAACTTCTCTTTATCAACGAACAAACCTGGAGCATTAACCATTGTCATTTCGATGGTAGGATATGAGCGCCAAGAAATTCCCGTTAAAGGAAATAAAACAGATTTTCAGATTGCATTAAAAGAGCAAGCTACATTAGGACAAGATGTCGTTGTTTCGGCTTCCCGTGTAGAAGAAAGCGTGATGCAATCACCCGTTTCAGTAGAGCGAATGGATATTCGTGCGATTCGTGAAACTCCAGCGGCTTCTTTCTATGATGCATTGCGCAACATTAAAGGGGTTGAGGTGAGTTCACAATCTGTGTCCTTCTCGTCTATCGGTATGCGTGGATTTAATAGCAACGGTAACGTACGTGTCGTTCAAATGATCGACGGTATGGATAACCAAGCGCCAGGTTTGAACTTCTCGGTAGGTAATATCGTAGGTATTTCGGAATTGGATTTACAATCAGTAGACTTATTGCCAGGTGCTGCCTCTGCATTATACGGTCCTAACGCGATGAATGGTATCATTTTGATGGATTCGAAATCACCTTTCTTATTCCAAGGTTTATCTGCTCAATTGAAAACGGGAGCGATGTATGCGAGCAATCGTACAGAAACAACGACTCCATACGGAGATATTTCGATTCGTTTTGCCAAAGCATTCAATAACAAAGTAGCCTTCAAATTAAACTTCAACCAATTGACAGCAGATGACTGGCAAGCAACCGATACACGTGACCAATCTTTATTGAACGGTACGGTATTAGGAGCCGGTTCTCGTGGAACGAACTTAGCGTACAATGGTGTGAGTGTGTATGGTGATGAGACAAACGTGAATATGTTGACTTCATTAAAGCCATTATTAGGGGTTCCTACGAACCCTTTGACTGCAGGCATCAATCAGATCTCTGCTGCTACAGGTGGTTTGTTAACGCCATCTGCAATCTTAGGATACATTGTTCCTAACGTGGCGATTTCTCGTGAGGGATATGCAGAGCGTGATTTATCTTCTTATGCAAACCGTAACATCAAGTTCAACGCAGCTTTACACTACCGTTTTAATGACAAGGTGGAATTGATATTACAAGGTTCATACGGTCAAGGTACGACGATGTACACAGGAGCGGATCGTTATTCGATCAAGAACTTCTCCATGGGACAATACAAAGCTGAATTGAAAGGTTCTAACTTCTTCGTTCGTGCGTACACAACTCAAGAGAATTCAGGTGATGCGTATGCAACAGGGACTTTAGGTCAATTAGTGAACGAAGCAGCTAAGCCATCAACAGCTTGGTATCCTCAGTACTTCTCG
>JBJTMW010000039.1:0-6933 GCA_046070715.1 Aquirufa sp.
TTTAGCATTATCTGCCAAAGAAGATCCAATCGCCAGCAAAGATGCAAATCAAGCGAATAAAGATTTTGCGGAGTTGAATTTTGAGCATACGCCTGTGGCGGCTGCTTTAGCAACTTTATCACAAAAGCAATCTGAAATTCGCCGTTATGAGTCAGAGGTGTTGAATCAATTAGCGGGAAAAGTAGGGGCAAAGGAGATTAAGTTTGACAAAGTATTTGCACAAGTTTCTGCGAACGCAAACACGGTTGTGGCAGGTATGGAATACCAAGCAGAGGTATTTATTGCAGCGACCTCAAGTGGATTTACACCTCGTATGAGCTATAACGGTTCTCCGCTACAAGTAGTGGATGGTCGTGGACAAATCAAATTCAAAACCTCTGGTGGAGGATACGATGCGAATGGTTTAGCGAAGAAGACTTACACAGCTTCCGTTTCTTACATGAGCCCAGCGGGTCCTAAAACGGAATCGATTACGAAGGAATACTTTGTTTTGAAACCTACGTATAACATCGAAACGGGAACGTTACCAGCGCTTTATTTAGGCTGTGCAAACCGTTTATCTGTGGCGAGTGCTGGTTTAGGTGCGCTTTGGAATCCAAGCTTTACGGCTGAGGGAGGCGAAGCAATTGCTGGATCTAACAAAGGTAAAGTAACGATTGTGCCTACGGCTTCGACAGTCACGTTGAATGTGAATAATGCGGGAACTTTATTAGGCAAGGAGACTTTTAGAGTGCGTCGCGTGCCTAGACCTGATATTAAGATTGTGGGAAGCAGTGGTGCGGAATTGAATGATAAGAGTGGAGAGAATTCTGCTAGTTTACGTTTTGTGAATGCCAAAGCCATTGCGGATGAGTCCTTCGCTGCGACGAATCCAGAAGATGCGAATTACCGCGTTTCAGAAATTGAAGTGGCACTTGCGCGAGGAACGAAGCGTGTTGCATCGATTACTTTACCAGGTGGAGGATCAATTTCTTCTTTAGCTGGTCAAGCGCAAGCAGGTGATCGTTACCGCATTGAAGTAAAAGGAGTACAACGTAAGAATTTCAAAGGAAGCGTAGAGACGATACCGTTCTCGTTCGTTAAAGTGATTCCATTGAATTAATCGAATTGATCTATGAAGTTGAAGCATATTTTGTTGGTAGGGATTTGTCTGATGTCATTCGGTGCTTGGGCACAAGAAACATCTGTTAATCCTAATCCTAATTCGGCGCATCCGATCGATGAGGCGGATATTCAATACCGTGCGCAAATTTGGCGTCGAATGGATTTGAATGAGAAGATTAACCAGCCTTTTTTTGCCGAGAATAACCAAATCTCTAAGTTCCTCATTGATGGCGTGAAGGCGGGTCTTTTGACTCCGTATTCGAATGATTCCTTAAATACCAAATTGAGCTTAGAGCAGTTTTTAGACCGCTTGAAACGAAAAGGAGTATTAGAAAATGGAGGATTGACAGCAGAAGAAATCGCAGCCGGTTTTGGTGGCGATGCGAAACCAGCAGCAGCGCCGGCCACGGGTGGTGGTGCAGATGATGGCTGGGGAACGAAGAAGACGGAGACCTCCAATGCGGAGAAACCAGCAGCTGATGATTTTGACAAAGGACCTATCGTAGCTGGTGTGGAATACTATATTCCAAAGCAATTGTCTATTTTGGAAATTAAAGAAGACGCTATTATTGATCGCAAACGTTCACGCTTGTATTTTGATATTCAGGCGATTACATTGAAAATTCCGGCCTCTCAGTCTGACGCAGGTCTGGAGGATATTGTGGCTTCATTCCGTTTTAAAGACGTGTACAAGTTCTTCAAGAGTAATCCAAACTGCATTTGGTTTAATTCGACAAATGAAATGCAACACCGTAACATGGCGGATGCATTTGATTTACGCTTTTTCAGCGCTCGTATTATCAAGAAAGGAAATGCGGCGAATAAAGATATTTTTGATCAGTTTGGGGACGGGAAAGAGGCCTTGAAGAAATCACAAAAATTAGAGCAACAGCTGCAAGATAAAGAGGCTGAAATGTGGGAGAATTAATTCCATAATCTTATTTTAATACAATTTAAACCACCTTTTGGTGGTTTTTTTTGTGTAATAGATGTAACTTGCAATGTTAATAGAATCTAATCCATATTATGTCGTATCAACGCAAGACAAAAATTGTAGCCACAGTAGGTCCCACATCAGAATCAAGAGAAGCATTAATCCAATTAGCTCAGGCAGGCGTTAACGTTTTTCGCTTAAACTTTTCCCATGGAACCCATGAGGATCATTTAGAGCGTTTAAAGACGATTCGTTCGATCTCAGAAGAGATGGGTTTGAACTTAACTATCCTTCAAGATTTGCAAGGTCCTAAAATTCGTACCCAATTAGTGGAGAATAATGGTGTCCCTTTAGTAGCAGGGCAACAATTGATCTTTGCGATGGATGAAAACTTATTAGGTACATCAGAAAAAGTAGGGACGACCTATACGTCTATGTACTTAGACGTGAATCCAGGTGAGCGTATTTTGATGGATGATGGTAACCTTGAAGTGAAAGTACTTGCAGTAGATAAAGTGAAGAAAGAAGTGGTGACAGAGGTTATTTATGGTGGTATTTTGAAGTCTAAAAAAGGAATTAACCTTCCAGGTACGAAGGTGTCTTTACCTTGTTTGACACCGAAGGATGAGGCTGATTTGTATTTCGGCCTTGATCACGGAGTAGATTGGGTTGCCTTATCTTTCGTTCGTAAGGCGAGCGATATTTGGGATATTAAAGAAAAAATTAAAGCCTATGGCAAGAATACGCGCGTTATTGCGAAAATTGAAAAGCCAGAAGCGATTGATAATTTAGATGAGATTATCGCAGCAACAGATGCTATAATGGTCGCTCGTGGTGATCTAGGTGTGGAGATGGATGGTGCGGTAGTGCCTTACTTACAAAAAGTGATGGTTGAGAAGTGTACGGCAGCGGGTAAGCCTGTTATCGTAGCTACACAAATGTTAGAGTCGATGATTACGAATCCGGTTCCTACACGTGCAGAAACGTCTGACGTGGCGAACGCGGTATTACAAGGAGCTTCAGCGACCATGTTATCAGGAGAATCTGCTTCAGGTGCTTATCCAGTGAAAGCGGTGGAAACAATGGCACACATTCACGAGGTGGTGGAGCAGCAACAAAATGAAATTGAAATTGTTCAAGGTAACGAAGCGGCGATTTACTTTAAGAATCACTCGTTAAGCGCGTCTACCTCTGAAAATGTGGCCTTGCAAGATCGTTTAATCGCGGGTGCTTGTCGTTTAGCGCGTGACTCGAAAGCAAAAGCGATCTTATGTATCACGAATTCAGGTTATACAGCGTTCCGTTTATCAGCTCACCGTCCTAAGGCAGATTTATTCGTGTTTACATCGAATAAGGAATTGATGTCTACGATGGGCCTATTGTGGGGAGCGCGCGTGTTCTTCTACGATCCAGGTACTGGTAACGCAGAGAAAACAGTCGCGGCGATGGTCGATAAATTAAAGCAAGATAACTTGTTATCTAAAGGAGATATCTTCGTGACTACCTTGTCTGTTCCAGCGAACCAAGACATGAAAACAAATACAGTTCAATTAGGTGTAGTTGAGTAAATCCTAGAGGTAGGGCGCTCGTTTAGATTATGAAAAACAAAAGTTCTTTGCTTTCATCACTTTTAAAAGGGCTATACACTTTCTGGGCAGGATTGGTTTTTGTACTGATCTTTTTATTATTATACCCATTGATCTTTGTCTTTTTGCAAAGACGATCTTGGAAAAGAGTTGCTCATCGGCTTGTCGGGCTGTGGGGGCAACTCTTTTTTCTTTTTGCGGGATTCCGCATCAAAGTGACGCATCACTTTAAGCCAGATCCTAAGCAGACGTATGTGTTCTGTGCGAACCACTTTTCCTATGTAGACATTGCGGTGGTGGTGGTGATTATTCGCCATTATTTCTCTTTCGTGGGAAAGAATGCGATGAAGAAGATTCCGCTTTTTGGTTACCTCTATGCGCGCTTGAATATCCTGGTGGATCGGGGGGATAAGAATAGCCGGGCAAGCTCTTTGAGTCGGTCGATTCGGGCTTTGCAGTCAGGCAGAAGTATTATTATCTTTCCAGAAGGTGGGATCATTTCGAAGAACTTTCCTTATATGGCAAATCCTTTAAAGGATGGCGCGTTTATTATGGCCATTCAACAGCAGGTGCCTATTGTTCCCATGAGTTTTCATAATAATCACCAAATCATGGACGAGGATACCCTACTGATGCGTCCAGGAACCTTGCACGTGGAGATTCATCCGCCCTTTGACACGAAGGGTTTGACGATGGAAGATTTACCTGTTTTACGGGAAAAAGTGTTTGAATCCATACAAAATCCTATCTTAGCGTATTACGGTTTAAAATAAGCGAATATGCGTCTTTTTCTCCTGGGTTTTCTCTTGACCTTGTTTTCCTGTGGATCGGCCTCTCAGGAGGAGAATACGGCTATGCCGCGACCTAAAGGGTTTCCTGCGATGGATATTCCGTCGCATCAATACCAAGATTTAGAAAAAGGACATCCGTTCAGCTTTGAATTGTCTCGCTTTGCGGAAGTGAAAAAAGATACCTTTGCTTTGGCTGAACCGCACTGGATGTACATCTATTATCCTCGATGGGATGCCTTTATCCAGTTGACTTTTAAATCGGTGGAAGGAGATCGGAAACGATTAGATAAAATGATCCGAGATTCCTATGTTTTAGCCTCTAAACACCAAATGAAGGCGAACCGCATAGAAGATGCAATTTTGACTACACGTGACGGCCGCAAAGCGACTGTGATCGAATTAGAGGGTGAAGTGGCCACTCCTTTTCAGTTTTTTGCCACGGATAGCACTTCGCATTTCTTACGCGGAGCCGTCTATTTAAATACGGCGACGAAAAACGATTCTTTGGCCCCCGTTATTCGGTATTTAAAAGAAGATGCGATTCACCTGATTCAGACTTTGCGATGGAAATAGGGGAAGAGAGAACGGTTTTTGTGGATGCTTTGCTTCCACTTCCTATCCCTCGGTATTTTACGTACCGGGTGCCTCGGGAATGGGCGGAATTTGTACAGGCTGGATTGCGGGTGGTGGTACCTTTTGGGACGAAGAAAGTCTTGACGGGTGTGATTGTCACGGTTCATCATAACCCGCCCAAGCAATACCAAGCGAAATATTTATTGGAGATTTTAGATGATGCACCGCTGGTGACCTCTTCTCAAATCGCTTTATTCCAATGGGTAGCAGACTATTATATGTGCTATCCCGGGGAGGTTTTTCAGGTCGCATTGCCGGCAGGTTTGAAGATTTCAAGTCAATCAAAAGTCCAAGCGAATCCGGAATTTTCGAGCCCTGAAACGCTGACGGATAAAGAGTTAGCTCTCTATGTGGAAATCCGCGACAAAGGCGCTTTGACCTATGATGAGCTGGCCAAATTCGCCGAAGTCAAAAGTCCTTATCACCTCATTAAAGCTTTAGTGAGCAAGGATGCGGTGATTATTTTTGATGAGCTAAAAGACCGCTACACGCCTAAAGTGCAGCGAAAAGCCCGTTTAGTATCTTCATTTGAAGACAAATTAGTCTTGACGGATCTAATCCAATCGCTGGAGGAGAAACCGAAGCAGATGGCGATTCTATTGCATTATCTGCAATATATCCCGGTTCTACGAAGCCCAGAAACGAATCAGAAAGGACTCGCAAAAAACAGTTTTAGCCAAGCGGGCTTATCGGAAAGTTCCTTGCAGACCTTAGTCAAGAACCAGGTATTTGAAATTTTCGATGTGGTGGTTTCTCGCTTCGATGAAGCGGATGAAAATTTTGTGCCTTCGAGCTTTACCTTGAATACCCCACAGGAAAAGGCCTACCAGTCTATTTTGAGCCAATTTCAAGAGAAAGATGTCGTGCTACTTCACGGTATCACGGGCTCGGGTAAAACAGAAATTTACATCAAGCTAATTCAGGAAGCCTTAGCGAATGGAGATCAGGTCTTGTATTTGTTGCCGGAAATTGCGTTAACGACCCAAATTGTGGTTCGGTTGAAGCGGATTTTTGGGGAGCAGGTCGGAATTTATCACTCGAAATTCTCGGATAATGAGCGGGTGGAAGTATGGAAATCGATCGTGGAGGGGAAATATCCCTTCGTGGTGGGGGTGCGTTCTTCGGTGTTTCTGCCGTTCAAGAATTTGGGCCTGATTATTATCGATGAGGAACATGAGACCTCCTTTAAACAGGCGGATCCGGCTCCTCGCTACCATGCGCGGGATGTAGCGATTGTGTTAGCGCACCAGCAAAAGGCGAAAGTCTTACTCGGTTCTGCGACGCCCTCGATGGAGACCTATTATCAGGCCAAACAAGATAAGTATGGCCTCGTGGTCTTGAAAGAGCGTTTTGGGGCGGCACAATTACCGGAAATGCATTTGATCGATACGAAATATGCGAACCGGATGAAGCAGATGAAGGGCGGATTTTCGGTGGATTTGATCGAAGTATTGTCAGAGAATTTGAAGCAAGGAAAGCAAAGCTTGTTGTTCCAAAACCGTCGCGGCTATTCCCCTTATCTTCAATGCCAGGATTGTGATTGGATTGCGACGTGTCACCAATGCGATGTTTCACTAACCTACCATTCCCGTGATCAGGAATTGCGTTGTCACTATTGTGGTCACCATGAATCCTTGCTTCATCGCTGCGGGGCCTGCGGTTCTGCCCAGCTGAAAACGATGGGTTACGGCACCGAAAAACTAGAAGAAGAATTGCAATTGCATCTTCCGGATGCGCGCGTAGCCAGGATGGACTTAGATACGACGCGTTCGAAGACCGCCTTTACGAGTTTAATTACAGAAATCCAGAAAGGTCAAGTAGACGTTTTGGTAGGCACTCAAATGGTCGCCAAAGGCCTCGATTTCGATGGTCTATCTTTGGTCGC
>JBJTMW010000040.1:0-2587 GCA_046070715.1 Aquirufa sp.
AGGAATCGGACCTACCTATACAGACAAAATCTCTCGTCAGGGATTACGTGTGGGGGACATGATTTCGCCTGATTTTTCTGCCAAATACAACGCATTAGTCGATCGCCACAAAGCGATTTTGGACGTATATAAATTCGAATATGATTTAGCAGCAGCAGAGAAGGAATTCTTCGAAGCCGTTGCTTTCATGAAAGAATTCCACTTAGTGGATTCTGAATATTCCGTGAACCACGCCATCAACGCAGGGAAAACAATTCTTGCAGAAGGTGCTCAAGGTTCCCTTTTAGACGTAGACTTCGGTTCTTATCCATTCGTTACCTCATCCAATACGATCACCGCGGGTGCTTGTACCGGATTAGGTGTAGCGCCTAAAAATATCGGTGAGGTTTTCGGTATCTTCAAAGCCTATGCAACTCGCGTAGGTTCTGGTCCATTCCCAACGGAATTAGAAGATGAAGTAGGGGAGCGTATGCGCGTAGAAGGTCGTGAATTCGGTTCTACGACTGGTCGTCCACGCCGTTGTGGTTGGATTGATTTGCCAGCTTTGAAATACGCGATGATGATCAATGGGGTGACTCAGTTAATCATGATGAAGGCTGACGTCTTGAATATCTTTGACGAGATTCAGGTATGTACGGCCTACGAAATGCCAGATGGTACGATTACAGACCAAATCCCTTTCGAAATCACCGATATCAAAGTGAAGCCGGTGTACGAAACCTTGAAAGGCTGGGCTTGTAGCTTAGAGGGAATGCGCGATTTCAACGAATTGCCAGTCGCTCTTGCGGATTACATCAAATTCTTAGAAAAACACTTGAACCTACCGATTAACTTCATTTCGACCGGTCCAGACCGCGAGGCATGTGTATTACGAGGTTCATTAGCATAAACCATCAAAATGGAGGGGATTTCAGTAGCTGATTTGTACAAGTTCGACGAGATCTATTGGGTCCCGCAGGATAAGTCAGAGGCACAGCTAGCGGAATCCCCTGCTGTTAGTATCGAGGCAGAAACTATTGCGGCTGTTAAGCCTAAGGTCTCTACTCCTTGGGTCGTTGTAGGCCAAATCGCCGAAGCCGAACTTTCCCGCCTCCAACTCATTTTCTCTGCTCCTCCCTTAGTGTTAGGGCCCGCTGATTGGTCAGTTTATACACCAACAGACGAAGAACCGAGCATCACAGAATTCTTGAAAGAAACGAGCGCTCAGCGCTATATCTTTATCGGTCAACAGCCGGCTGTTTGGCAAGGTGAATTACCGACCACCGAGATTGATACGATTGAATCCAAACTAGTTTATTTCTTCCCCCGCTATATTTCGTCGCTGACGGATGCGGAGAAGACGCTGAAGATGGCGTTTTGGAATGCGCTTAAAGAGCTTAAAGCATAAAGCACAAAGCATAAAGCACAAAGTAGGAATCGCCTGCGGCGATGGATTTGTGAAATATTTCTGAATTCATCACCGAAGGTGATTCCAACTCTATGCTTTATGCTCTATTCTTTGTGATCTAGAGTTAGCCTCGCCAACGGACTCACATTCTGCCCACAAAATTCCCCCGCCTCTGCCTTAAAATGTCCCGCCATGGCGATCATTCCCGCGTTATCGGTGCAATAACTGAAAGCAGGAATGAAAACTTCCCAGCCTAGTTCGGAACCCATTTCTTGTAATCGCGTGCGTAATCCCGAATTCGCGGAGACGCCACCGGCGATGGCGATTTGGTTGCAGTTCATTTCTTTCATTGCCTTTTTCGTCTTGCGAAGAAGCATGTCGATGAGGGATTTTTGAACGGAAGCGCAGATGTCTGCTTTGTTTTCTTCGATGAAGTTGGGGTTGTTTTTGACTTCTTTTTGGAGGAAGTAGAGGATGGCCGTTTTGATGCCGGAGAAACTGAAGTTGAGGCCGGGCATTTCTCCCAAAGAAAAGGGGAAGCGGTCGGGGTTACCTTCTTTGGCAAGCTTATCGATCAATGGGCCACCTGGATAAGGTAGTCCGATCAGTTTTGCGGTCTTGTCAAAGGCCTCGCCCACCGCATCGTCCTGCGTTTCGCCGATGACCTCCATGTCGAGGGCAGATTTCACCCAAACCAATTGCGTGTGGCCGCCACTGACGGTCAGGCAAAGGAAGGGAAATGCGGGCTTAGGTTCCTCAATAAAATGGGCCAATACGTGCGCCTGCATATGATTCACCTCGATTAACGGGATGTTCAGACTAAGGGCCAAAGACTTTGCAAACGAGGTGCCGATTAATAAAGCTCCTAAAAGCCCAGGGCCCCTTGTGAAGGCAATGGCATTCAGTTCATTTTTGTTTATATTTGCTTTTTGCAGGGCCTCTGTCACGACAGGGATGATCGATTTTTGATGAGCTCTGCTGGCTAATTCGGGAACGACGCCACCCCATTCCGTGTGGATGAGTTGTGTCGAGATGATGTTAGACTTCAAAACGCCGTCCACCATGACAGCAGCCGAAGTTTCATCGCAAGAAGATTCAATAGCCAGTAGCTTCATAAAAATAGAATTCTGCGCAAAAATACGGCAATATGGTCAAATATCTCAAAATCTTCGTCAAAACAATCCTGTACGGATTGCTGGG
>JBJTMW010000041.1:0-6369 GCA_046070715.1 Aquirufa sp.
CACGCCCGATTGAGCCTTGACCGAAACGCCTTGTAGTTCCGTTCCATCGTTTAAGGTAACGTTTAATTCACGCTGTTCGCTTTCTTTGATGCTGACTTCCTGTTTGCTAGGCTTATAACCGACAAAACTCACTTGAAGGATGTATTGTCCCGGTTTTAATCCTTTCAGGATATAATGACCCTTTGCATTTGTTTGCACCCCCCTAACTGTTCCCACTAAGGTGATTGTTGCGCCTGGAAGGGCTTCATTCGACGCTGTCGTAATTTGGCCAGAGATAGATCCTAATTGTGAATAGGTGTGGAAGGAAAGTAGTAATACGAGGGCTAATAGCGTGTTTTTCATTTAAACTTTATTTAGACTAATTTTAAATAGAGCACAAATGTAGGAATGGGCGGGGATTTACGCAACACTATTTAGAATTATTTTAAATAATAAATTTAGGTAGGTTGGGAAGTGGCAACGGAAGAATACCTTACTTTTGGAGAAAATAAAAGAGGCATGAGTAAGTACCTATTCGTTTTATTGTTAGGCTATATGCCTCTAGTTCAGGCACAAATAGTGATGCTGAAACAGCTAACCTCAAATACTTTTATTCATACCTCTTATTTACAAACAGATGATTTTGGCCATGTTCCTTGTAATGGTTTAGTAATTAGAGACGGAAAGCAGGCGATTGTTTTTGATACGCCTACTAATGATGAAAGTGCGAAAGAATTAATTCGTCTGGTTCAGGATTCCTTGCATTGCCAAATCGTTGCCGTATTTCCCACCCATTTTCACAGTGATTGTTTAGGTGGCCTACAGGCTTTTCACGAGGCTGGTATTACTTCTATTGCGAACGAATTAACACTAGAATTAGCTAAAAATAGTCAGATGACCGTCCCCCAATTTAGCTTTCATAAATCCTTTACTTTTAAGGTGGGAAATGAAAAAGTGCTGATCAAGTTCTTAGGAGAAGGCCACACGCGGGATAATTTGGTGGGCTATTTTCCTAGCGAAAAGGTATTGTTTGGGGGCTGTTTGATAAAAGAAATGGGAGCTTCTGTGGGATATTTAGGCGATGCCAATGTGAAAGAATGGTCCGCAACAGTGAAAAGAGTAAAAAAAGCATTCCCGCGGGTAAAATGGGTAGTCCCGGGCCATGGAGAAGCTGGGGATGCTCGTTTGCTTGATTATACCCGGAAATTGTTTTTATCTTTGGACCACATAAAATAATAGCCCTATGAAAAAGTCTTTGATTAAATCATTCGTTGCTTTCGCGCTTTTAGCTTCCATGAGTTCTTGTGCTACCGTTCTGGGGGGCAGAGTAACAGAATACCAGCGCACAAAACCAGCGCCGGGACAGCCTTCGAGAGAAGTGAGAGGCGGGGCCTTAATTGCGGATGTTATATTGTTCTGGCCAGGTGCGATAATTGATTTTGCAACGGGAGCGATTTATAGACCTAGGTAATTCAATCATGAAAGCCCCATGTACATCTCACTCACAGGCTTAAAACCGAAAGGCTTCTTTGCATACATCCGATTTTGGTTTTTAGCCATTCCCGCATTTCGCCAGGCCCAAAAAGCCGAAGGTAATTTGCATTGTGATGTCAGGAAAGTACAGGAATACCAGTGCACTATTTCGGCTTGGGAGAGCCGTGAGCTGATGCTGAATTATTTGCGGAGCGGCACACATTTGAAAGCAATGAAAGCCTTTCATCAAATAGCGACGGGGCCTACCTACGGTTACGAGTCTGACCAGATCCCTAGCTGGGAGGAGGCCTATGTCTTACTCACTGATAAAGGTAAAATGCACTAATTCTTAGCTACAAATTTATCCATATCCAAGTACAGCAAACCCCAAGTATACCCATCCGGATCTTTGATGGTTCTGACTTGCATAAACCCCTCATCAATCAAAGGGATGGGTTCTATTCCTCCTGCTGCAAGGCCTTTTTCCGCTAGTCGATTTACATCAGAAAGGCTCTCGAGCGGCAGTGTAAACGAAGGTCCTGCGAGTTTTTGAAAGTCGGCTATGGGCTTCCCTAGATGCTTTCCAGAGAATGCGTGCGATTGCAGCATCACGTAGATATGATCACTCCAAACCAGACATTTTTGGTTTTCATCCGTAAACACGGGATGGATGATGAAACCCAATGCCTCGTAAAATTCTTGCGATTTTTTGAGGTCTTTAACGGGGAGATTTAGGAAGAGTTGTTTCAATGTGATTCTATCTTTATGAACAACAAATATAGATTTATTTACTAATTTGGTCCAAATTCAACAAACGAATGAAAAAAACACTTCTCCTCCTTTTTGGCCTACTAGCCACTACGTTTACAACCCTTGCACAAAGCGCTAAAACTCCGGCTTCCGTACAACCTAAACCGGCAGATTCTTCCGCTATCAAAAAGCCCGCATCGAAGGCTAAATCCTACGATCAGGTGATCACCAAAGACGCGAAATCCAAGAAAGGATTATTCACGACCCACCAGGTAGGCGACAAATTCTATTTCGAAATCCCCAAGAAACACTTAGGGAAAGATATGTTATTAGTCAGCCAAATCGCCAAAATCCCCAATGGTTTAGGTGGTGGCTACGTCAATGCAGGAACATCCTCGCACGAGCAGTTGATTGCTTGGGAAAAGTTCCAAGAAAAGGTCTTGATCAAAATCAAATCCTATGCCGCGGTGGCAGCGGATTCTTTGCCCATTAGTTTATCCGTTAAGGCGAATAATTACGAGCCTACTTTGTATGTTTTTGACATTGAAACCTACAGCAAAGACTCCTCGCATATCGTGATTGATGTGACGAAGTTTTACAGCAGCGATATTCCGGCGATGAGTGGATTAGATGCCTCATTGCGCGTGACACACGGGGTAAGAAATTTAGATGCGTCACGGAGTTTCATTCGTTCCATCAAATCATTCCCGTTGAACATCGAGGTGCTGCAAGATTTTACTTACAACGCCTCTAAACCATCTGCCACCGCCTACACGGAAACGATTAGCATGCAGATGAATCAGTCGATGATTTTATTGCCGGAGAAGCCGATGAAGCCGCGCTTATTCGATGAACGCGTTGGGTATTTTACACAAAAGCTATACGATTATTCGAGCGAGGCATTAAAATCAGATCAAAAAACCTACATCCAGCGCTGGCGATTAGAGCCCAAAGACATGGCGGCTTACAAGCGCGGGGAATTAGTGGAACCGATTAAACCCATTGTTTATTACTTAGATCCTGCGACGCCTGTCAAGTTGCGCAAGCACATGAAGAAGGGCGTGGAGAATTGGCAAAAGGCCTTTGAGGCCGCCGGATTTAAAAATGCAATCATTTGCAAGGATGCACCTACCGCCGCAGAGGATCCGGACTTTTCTCCGGAGGATATTCGGTATTCCGTGATTCGTTATGTGGCGAGCACGACGCGTAATGCGATGGGCCCCAGTGTGAGCGATCCACGTTCTGGGGAGATTATTGAGAGTGATATTATTTGGTACCATAATCATTTACGTTCGTACCGAAATCGTTTTTTATTAGAAACGGGAGCGTCTAATCCGAATGCTCGGACCTTAGATACGCGCGAAGAGGATATCGGGGAAATGATGGAAATGGTGATTTCGCATGAGGTGGGTCACGCGCTGGGTTTCCCGCATAACATGGGGGCGAGTAGCTCGTATGAAGTGGAGAATTACCGCAAGGGCGACTTCACGAATAAAGAGGGGATTTCGGCAAGTATCATGGATTATGCCCGTTTTAATTACATCGCGCAGCCGGGTGATCAAGGCGTTCGTTATATTCGCAAAATGGGCCCCTATGACGATTATGCGGTGAATTGGGGATACCGTTTGATTCCAGATGCTGCGCGTCCGGAGGATGAAGTGCCTACTTTAGATAAGTGGATTGAGGCCAAAGCAGGGGATGCCAGATTCCGTTTTGGCAATCAAGGAACGACTTTTGATCCAAGTTCTCAAACAGAAGATGTAGGAAATGATCCCGTTCGCGCGAGCACGTATGCGGTGAAGAATTTGAAATATGTGGCTAAAAACTTAGCCGATTGGACGAGCAAAAAGACGAATGATTACGAGGATTTGATTGAATTAAATGATGAATTACTGAGTTCATGGTCGCGCTATGTGGGCCACGTGACGACGATGGTAGGCGGTGTATATGAGCAATATGCCAAACCGAATCAACAAATTGCCTCCTACAATCCGGTCCCTAAGGCAAGTCAACAAGCAGCTGTAAACTGGATTATTTCGAATGTATTTACCAACGTGGATTGGTTGATTAACAGGGAAGTAGTGACCCATAATATGGCGGGTTATATCGATCGAATGAGAAGTTTACAAGTTAGTCCGTTGAACCGCATGTTAAGTGTAGAGACTTTTGCACGGTTAGATAATAGTGGTTTAACGGCGCCGAATCATTACAAGACAATCGATCTTTTCCAAGACCTACGCGGAGGCATTTGGAGCGAATTAGCTTCTGGTAAAAACATCGATCAATACCGCCGGAATTTACAGAAGGCTTATATCGAACGCTTGAAAGCATTAATGACAGATCAGGCGCCCGCTGTTCCAGCTGCTTTCGGTGCGCGAGAAACCTATCCGGTAGCACAATCCGATGTGCGCTCGATAGTCCGTGGCGAATTGAAGGCGCTTCAAACTAGTTTAGCGGCTTCGAAAACGAAGTTTACGGACAAAGAAGTCCGCTATCACTTGGATGATTGTTTAGAGCGCGTAAGTTTGATTTTAAAACCGACTAAATAGCGCTTTCTACGTAGCTTTTAAAGTTGTCTAAAATCATCTGCCAGCCGGCTTTTTGCATCTCCTCTGGGTTTTGATTCTCCGGCTCAAATTGTTCGGTTACTTTCGTTCCTGTTTCGGCGGTTTCGAAAGTAACCTGCATTTTGCGGCCATCGCCTAATACACTTGCGATCATTTTCCCGTCCTCTATTTGCTGAAAAGTACCCCAAAAATCAAAGCTCATCGACCCATCTTTCGAGGCCATTTCATAGTGAAATTCGCCACCTGCTTGTAGTTCTGATTTCGCGGATGGACAGTGCCAATCGGGAGAAGCAAAGTTCCAGTTTTGGATGTGTTCTGGAGAAGTCCATTTCTCCCAAACGCGCGCGATGGGCGCATTAATTGTCGTTTCAATCGTAATGTAAGCCATTTTTTAATTAGTACTTATTAAAAAAATGACCCGCTTTCAGATCTTACGGTATGAAAACGGGTACTGTTGAGACAAATATACTAGCTTTAACTATATTTGCACAAACAAAATTCGAGCACTATGATTATTGAACCTAGAATGAGAGGGTTTATCTGTTTGACATCGCATCCAAAAGGCTGTGAGAAAAACGTCTTAAATCAAATTGACTACGTGAAGTCGAAGGGAGCCATCGATGGCCCTAAAAAGGTACTTGTCATCGGAGCCTCAACGGGTTTTGGTTTAGCCTCTCGCATTACGAGTGCATTCGGATCGGATGCCGCGACGATTGGCGTTTTCTTTGAAAAAGCACCTGCTGAAGGCAAAACAGCTTCTCCAGGATATTACAATAGCCTAGCTTTCGAAGCAGCGGCAGGCAAAGCGGGTTTATATGCGAAAAGCATTAACGGCGACGCATTCTCTAACGAAGTAAAAGCACAAACGATCGACTTAATCAAGGCGGATCTAGGCCAAGTGGATTTAGTGATTTACAGCTTAGCTTCTCCGGTTCGTCAGCACCCGGTTACGGGCGTGTTGCACCGTTCGGTTTTGAAGCCTATCGGCGATACATTCACGGATAAAACGGTTGATTTCCACACAGGGATTGTTTCAGATGTGACAATTACTCCTTGCAGCGATGAAGATATTGCGAACACGGTGGAAGTGATGGGTGGCGAAGACTGGCAGATGTGGATGGACGCCTTATTGAACGCGGGCGTTTTAGCGGAAGGTGCGATGACCGTTGCGTATTCGTACATTGGCCCCAAAGTAACGGAGCCTGTTTACCGCAAAGGAACGATCGGAATGGCGAAAGACCATTTAGAATCGACGGCGTTTAAGATTACAGATGATTTGGCCAAAATAGGAGGCAAAGCTTTCGTTTCAGTGAACAAAGCTTTAGTAACACAAGCCAGTTCAGCGATTCCAGTGATTCCTTTATACATCTCATTGTTGTACAAAATAATGAAGGCAGAAGGAACGCATGAAGGTTGCATCGAGCAAATCCAACGCCTTTTCAGCGCGCGTCTTTATACGAACGGAACCATTCCAGTAGATGAAAAGGGACGTATTCGCATCGACGATTGGGAAATGAATCCAGAAGTTCAAAAAGAAGTGGCTGAATTATGGAAAGGAGCTACAACAGAAAACTTGACTGCTATTGGCGATTTAGCTGGA
>JBJTMW010000042.1:0-6454 GCA_046070715.1 Aquirufa sp.
GCAAATCGCAGCGGCAGGATCCAAACACTGGTTTGTCTACAAAGATCACGCGGGATCGAAAACTGTTTCGAACCTTCGCGAGTTAAGAGAAGAGGAACGCGTAGAAGAAATCGCCAAAATGATCGGTGGACAACAAGGCTATAAAGATTTACTCGATAATGTTCGGAATTTAATCCACTCACACGAATGAAAAAATGGATCGCTCTTAGCTTACTTCTTGTAGGCTGTTCGCAGGCAGAAGAAAAACTCAGCGAAGAATTACAAGCCAAAGTCCTTGGATTACACGATGTGTTAATGCCCAAGACCGAGCAAATCGTTTCGTTAAAAACGAAATTAGACAGCCTTTCAACAAGTGCAGATTCAACACATGTTCGGAAATTGATTAGTTCTTTGGATAAAGCTGATCAATCGATGATGGATTGGATGCACCAGTTCTCAATCGATAGTTTGGGAAAAATGGATGTAAATACCAAGGTGATTTACCTCAAAAACCAATACACGCAATTAACTGAACTGCAAAAATTAACAGATTCCACTCTAGATGCGGCACAAAAATATCGTCCTTAGTATCCTAATCGCTGTGGTGGCTTTCTCCTGTACTCAGGAGAAAAAATTGCCATTCCTGGGCCCTAAAACGGTGAATGCGAAAGGGGATACGGTATATCATCAAATTCCAGCGTTTCGGTTTTTGAACCAGGATTCCGTTATCGTCACGGAAAAAGACGTGGAAGGCAAAGTCTATGTGGCCGATTTCTTTTTTACGACTTGCCCCACCATTTGCCCCAAAATGAAAACGCAAATGTTGCGCATTTATGAGCGCTACAAAGAGCGCGAGGACGTGCGAATCATTTCCCACAGTATTGACCCAAATTTTGATAATACCTCCGTTTTAAAGGATTATGCCGCACGATTGCACATAGAAGCTCCTAAATGGAATTTATTGACGGGAGATAAGGCTGCAATTTATAGGTTAGGCCAAAAAAGCTATATGGTCTCCGCCCAGCAAGACCCGAACGAGGCGGGTGGATTCGTCCACAGCGGGGCCTTTATTTTAGTGGACAAAAACCGCCACGTCCGAGGCATTTATGATGGCACTGTGGAAACGGAGGTTAATCATTTGCTGGAGGATATGGAGGTACTTTTAAAAGAGCAGTAAAATCCCTTTGAGATTTTACTGCTCTTTTAAAATAGATTATAGATTATAGAGCATAGAGTAGATAGTATTTTTTATCTATGCTCTATTATCTCTAATCTTAAATAGAAAAATATGAAACATTATATCCCTATCGCGTTCATCGCATTTTTCTTTTTCTCTTGCTCAAGTAAAGAGGAAGTTCTTCAACAGCAATATGCCGTAGAGGGAATGGCTTTGTACAAGACGCATTGTGAAAATTGCCACCAAGCAGATGGATCCGGTTTAAGGGATTTATACCCTTCCATTCAGAAAACAAAATTAAGCCCGGAGGCTTTGGCCTGTTTAATGAAGAATGGCAAAAAGGGAAATGGATTTATGCCGGCGAATGCGAAACTTCAAGCCTTGGATATAGCTGAACTCGTGACCTATATGCGGGAAAAATGGGGAGGTAAAAAGCAAATTTACACCGCAGACAGCGTGAAAGTGGCCTTGCAAAATTGTCCCTAATTCGTAGGCATTCCTTCGACTGCGACCACTGAATTACGTACTTTACGCAAGGAATAGGAAGAGAAATCCTGAGCAGCATCGAGCCCCACTCCATTGACTAATTCCGTCCGCGTTCGCAATTGAACCGCTTTATCCGTGAAGATGCGCTTTTCGACAGGCAACCAATTGAATTCATCTGTCTGTAGGGTTTCGCCTTTTTCAATGTTGTGAATCACCACATGACCGATCAGTTTGTAGGTATTTTTTTGACGGTAAAAATGGGCTGAATCGCCACGAACCTCTGACGTTATTTTGCCCGTTTTATCGTAGAACCAAAGCTTCATCTCTTTGGGATAAATTCGATCTTCAGAAGCTAGCGTTAATTGTTCTTCTGTAACCATTCTAACGACCTTTCTCGCTGAATCTGAATACACCATATCGATGCCAAACAATTCTGATTTAGGTCCCACATAGACCGCCTTCGAATCATCTGATTTTTCGCGACAGGAAAAAATAGTGCTAGTAAGGAAGAGCAAAAAGAGTAAGCTCGAATTGCGCATTGGAGAAAATTAGTTGATTTTCTGCTTTTGGAACCAAAGATCACTAAAGGTTAATCCTAAAGTCAAGCGGTGGTACTGCTCCTCCATTCCATTTTCCGAAACCAAACCACGTCGACCCACTTGGTATGCGATGTTTAGGAAGGATAAATTCCGGAGCGGAAAGGCAATTCCCAAACTTAAATTCTTATCCACTGCATAATTCCCATTTCCTAAGAAATCGTAGGGTGTCTTCTCATAAGAAGCCCCTAAACGATAGGTCGTACGCTTGATATAACTAGAAACAGACTCCACATCTGGCGTGTATTCCCCACCCACCGACACTTTATGGGATGCTGGCAAGGTAGCCGAACGGCCTAAATTATTATTCACTTTACTCCAATCCGTGTAGGTATAATCAACGCCCACCATCCATTTAGCCGCTTTTTCGATACTTACCCCAAAACGTTTCGCTACGGGAATTTGCTGAACAAAGGCTGTCGATTTCTCTAAGGTATCTGCATTAATTACCGTTAATCCGGAAAGATCCATAGTGGCAAAACGCTTCACTTGCTTCGCGTTCAAGGTCGAGTTCAAGTCTAAGGTGGCCCCTAGATTCAAAAATAAATCTGGCTTTAACTTAGCTCTGTAGGCAAAACCGGCCTTAAATTGAACATCAGAATAAGAGGTCAAATCTTCTAATTGCACTTTGTAATACTGTCCGTCAGACATGTTTTGGGTTGCTACATTGCGGTTTACTTGACCAAACAAATAATCCATTTGTAAACCCACATAAAACTCTTTATAAACGCGAACACCATTCGTAATGGACACTTTACTTACGCCACCACTGCCTTTGTAACTATAAATTAAGCTATCTACCCCTAATAAATTCAAGCGGCGATAGGATCTTGTTTCATATTCCACAGCGGAGTGAGGACGAATTCCTACCGACATCGTCCAGCGACTCGTGATCGGTAAAGTCAAATTTAAGGACTGGTAATTACCCCCAAAAACCTTCTGTTGCTGGCGGTAATCCTGTAAGGTTTTGTATTCCGTATTAACACCCACCTCTAAATTTGTCCAACGGTTACGCGCTAAAAGAGCTGGATTCACCACATTAGTGTAGATTCCGTTGGAATTCGAAACCCCTATTCCGCCCATCATCATATTCGTCACATTCTCCCCTTTTTGAATCTCACCCATCCCTAAATACGAGTAAGGTGAATTCAAGATTGTTTGTGCAAAAACAGCAGGTGTTGTCGATATAAACAAGACAATTAGTAGAGAACGAAGCGTTTTCAGAAGGGTTGTAGGCTGATTCAAAGAAATAAAATTCATAAAATTAAAATCCTCCCTTTTGGGAATACTAGTGTGTAAAGGTCGTAATTTTATTTCACATTCGACTAAGTTATTAGCTATATTTGAGGTCAAAAATAATAAAGCACACGATGGAGGAATTAAAAAATGGCATCTACTTAGATAATTCGGCATGGGATTTACTCCTTTTTGGAGGCATCATTTTACTCGGTTTTATCTTAAGACGTTTCTTCTCAAACTCCTTTTCGAAAATCGTTTTCCGTTTTATACCGGAAGAATCTATTTCCATTCAAGATTGCGTTCAACTCATTCGCAAACCATTTGAATTACTCATTTTTTGGATTTTCCTCTATTTTGCGGTCAAAAACCTACATGTACCCAGTATTTGGAACTTAGAGCCAATTGAAAATTCCGGATTACTCTACTTTATCAAAAAAGCGTTCGAATCAGCGGTCATTTTCACCATTACCTGGGTGATCGTCCGCTTAATGAAAGTCGTTATTCTGGTCGCGCAAGAAAAATGGAATGGCGCTGACCAAAAATCCAAACAACAATTCATTCCTTTCCTAAACGACCTTTCCATGGTCTTTATTATCACGGCCGCCGGATTTGTTTTCTTGGGCCGCATTTTTGAAGTAGACGTCGTAGCCTTAATTACGGGCCTCGGAATTGGAGGATTAGCCCTCGCTTTAGCTGCTCGCGAAACACTTGAAAACCTGTTTGCCTCGTTCACCATTTTCCTAGATCTTCCTTTCGTCGTAGGAGATAGTATCCAAATCGGATCCATCAGTGGAGATATCGAAAAAATTGGCTTCAGAAGTACTCGCCTTCGCGGGGCAGACGGCAATTTAATTTTAGTGCCAAACCGCCTCCTAACGTCTCAATCCCTCGAGAATATGAGCGAACGCGATTACAGACGCGCAAAATATACGATTCAATGTGAATTAAATACCAAGCCTGCGCAAATCGAAACAGCCATCGCTGCGATTGAAACCTTCATCCAAGAAGAGCCCTTATGTAAGAAAAAAGCGCCTAAGGTGATTTTTGATGGTTTTGGGGCCTATTCCATTGATATTTCCGTGACCTATTTTGTTCAAACTAAGGACTTTTCTAAGTTCCAGGCAACGAAACAATCTATCAATCTTGGGATTTTGAAGGTGCTGGAGAAGGAGAAGGTGGTGATGGCGAGGTCGTAGCGGCCGGAGGCCGCGACGACAGTAGTCAGTGGACAGTAGTCAGGAGAGTATAGAAATGAAAGCATAGAGCATAGAGCATAGAGCATAGAGTTTGAATCCCCTACGGGGATGGATTTATGAAATGTTTATCTCGGACTAAATCACATTTCATACTAGTAATAAAAAAAGGGAACTATCGTTCCCTTTTTTTATACCAACTCTATACTTTATTCTTTATGCTCTATGCTTTAAATCAGAATTAACCAATCAACTCGCGAAGATCCTCATCATGAATCATCTTCCGCTCATCCGCCATCAACAAGAAACGCGTGTAGATCTTGTCTAATTCAGGTTTTTCAAAGTCAAACCCAAGTAATGTCAACCGGTGACGCAAAGCGGCACGGCCTGAACGAGAGGTTAATAAAATCGCAGACGAGGAAACTCCCACGTCCTCCGGATTCATAATCTCGTAGTTTTGAGCATGCTTTAAGAACCCATCTTGGTGAATACCAGATGAATGAGCGAATGCATTTGCCCCTACGACAGCCTTGTTTGGTTGCACGTGCATACCCATTAAGTTGGAAACTAACATACTCGTAGGGTATAAATATTTAGGCTTGATGCCCGTCGTGAAACCTAAGTCTTTATGCACATTTAAAATCATGGCTATTTCTTCCAAAGAAGTATTTCCCGCACGTTCTCCAATACCGTTAATCGTTACTTCGACTTGGCGGGCACCCGCTTGAATACCGGCGATGGTATTCGCTGTGGCTAAACCTAAATCGTTGTGATTGTGCATGGAAATCGTAGCCTGGTGAATGTTATCTACGTTTTCGTATAAATATTTAATGCGATCGTGCATTACGTGTGGCAATAAATATCCGGTTGTATCTGGTAAGTTGACGACCGTTGCACCCGCTTTGATTACTTCACGTGTTAATTGGGCCAAAAAAGCTAAGTCAGCCCGGCCTGCGTCTTCAGCGAAGAACTCGACGTCTTCTACAAAGGATTTGGCATACTTCACTGCCCAAACGCCACGCTCGATAATTTCTTCGCGAGTCGAATTGAATTTATGCTTGATATGAACGTCTGAAGAACCGATTCCTGTATGAATACGAGGCTTGCGAGCTGTTTTTAAAGCAGCAACGGCCGCATCAATATCCTCTTTTTTAGCCCGTGTTAAAGCACAAACGGTCGGTTCTTTCACCGCATCGCAAATAGCCTGAACCGAAGCAAAATCACCTGGAGAAGAGATCGGAAAACCCGCCTCAATGATATCTACACCCAATAACTCGAGTTGTAAAGCTACTTCTACTTTCTCCTCGCGGTTTAACTGACAACCGGGAACTTGCTCGCCGTCACGTAAGGTAGTATCAAAAATCTGAATGCGGTTACTCATCTTGTTTTAGGTGTTTTATTTCGGTGTGAAATTACATCTAATTCATTTTGTAAGCAAGGAGATGATAGATTAGAGAGTATAGGGTATAGATTAAAAATCTTAATATTTAGTCGAAAAAGATTTTTTAACTACTAATAATCTTTTAAAATCGATTAAAAAAGAATATTAATCTAAAATACAAAACTGCGTCAGAATATAAAAATTTTGCATTTTTTTAAGCCGAGGCTATAGATTTGATCTCAGGAAAGCGTTTGGGATCGAAATTTCCTCCAGAGATGACACAAACGACCGTTTTACCTTTGATTTCCTCCGACATTTCTGCTAGTCCAGCCACACTTAAAGCACCGGCAGGCTCCACAATCATGCTGCGAAGCGCGTATAGATCAAGCATCGTTTGACAGAG
>JBJTMW010000043.1:0-3009 GCA_046070715.1 Aquirufa sp.
ATTGGGTGATTTGACCCATATCAATCAAGTCGCATTCTTGCAGAAAACGGCTCCTGTTTGTGATTGGGAAACCGTTGAGTTAGCGAGTCACGAAGTTTGTTTAGAAGATAAGATCAAGTACGCATCCAACTTCAAAATTGTAGAAGTTGAATCTAATAAGTGGCAAGCGAATCGCATTATTCAAAAAGTAGGGGAGGACGTGTTAGTCATCAATCCTCCTTTTAAAACGATGGAGGAGGTTGAGATGGATAAATCATTTGATTTACCCTACACGCGTTTGCCACATCCGAAATACCGAAAGCGTGGACCTATTCCTGCTTTTGAGATGATTAAATTCTCGGTCAACATGCACCGTGGATGTTTTGGCGGATGTAGTTTCTGTACGATCTCAGCTCACCAAGGTAAGTTTATTGCCTCTAGAAGCGAGAAATCGATCATGAAGGAGGTCGAGCAAATCACTAAAGCACCTGATTTCAAAGGCTATATTTCTGACTTAGGAGGTCCGTCTGCGAACATGTACCGAATGAAGGGGAAAGATGAGGAGATATGTGCACGTTGTGTCAGCCCATCCTGTATCCACCCTGTTATTTGTAATAACTTAGATACTTCACACAAGCCTTTGACGGATATTTACCGAAAAGTAGATAAGCATCCGGCCATTAAAAAGGCCTTCGTAGGATCTGGGGTTCGGTATGATCTTTTGGTTGACGATTTTAATAAGAATAATTCGGATGGTAATCACGACGAATACATGGAGCAATTGATTACACGCCACGTTTCAGGTCGTTTAAAAGTAGCTCCAGAGCATACTTCCGATGCGACATTACGGATTATGCGTAAGCCTTCCTTCAAGTATTTCCATGCTTTTAAGAAAAAGTATGATGAGATTTCTGCCAAATTTGGCCTAAAACAACCGCTCATCCCGTATTTCATCTCTTCTCACCCTGGTTGTGAAGAAGAAGATATGGCAAACCTCGCTGCAGAAACGAAGGATTTAGGTTTCCACTTAGAGCAGGTTCAGGATTTTACACCTACACCTATGACAGTGGCAGAGGTAATTTATTATTCGGGTGTTCATCCTTATACCTTACAGCCAGTAAAAACAGCCAAAACAAGGGAAGAAAAGCAGAATCAAAATAAGTATTTCTTTTGGTATAAGCCAGAATATAAAGATTGGATTCGGAATCGTTTGACACAATTAAAACGTCCTGATTTAGCCCAACGCTTGTTAGGATTCAGAAATAACAAAAATGGCTGGACTAAATAATCCAGCTTTTCATTAATTAACCAAAAAACAAAAATACAATGGATGAGAATGAAGAATTAATCGTTCGCGATAGCAATGGAGCTGTTTTGAAAGATGGCGATTCGGTTACAGTAATCAAAGATTTAAAGGTACGTGGTTCATCGAGTGTGATCAAGCGTGGAACGATGGTGAAAAATATTCGTTTAACGGACGATGCTGACGAAGTAGAAGGCAAAGTAGAGAAATCAATGATGGTTTTGAGAACGGAGTTTTTGAAGAAAGCTTTGTAAATGGAGAATGGTAAGTGGTGAATGGTAAATGAATTCGAGTCCCATTCACCATTTACCATTCATCATTTACCATTTATTTTACTCTTCCTCTATTTCCGGTTCCTCATCTTGAACCAATCCCTGATTCAGTTTTTTTGTCGACTTTATGCCCAATTTATGCAGGTTTTGGGCTCTATTAATCAAGTTACCTTTCCCTGTACTTAATTTGTTTATTGCATCACTATGCGCATCTTCGGCTCTTTTGATGTGTTTCCCGACATCTTCCATGTCCTTCGTGAAACCGACAAATTTATCATATAAATCGCCTGCTTGACGTGCAATTTCAATGGCATTTCTAGTTTGATACTCTGTCTTCCAAACCGAAGCAATGGTACGTAACGTTGCTAATAGGGTAGAAGGGGAGACCAATACAATTTTTCGATCCCAGGCATAATTGAATAAGCTTGTGTCCTGACTAATAGTAGCTACGAATCCCGATTCAATGGGAATAAATAACAAGGTAAAATCGGGGCTTGTTAAATCTAATGCAGTGTGGTAATCTTTCGAAGAAAGCTCCTTTATGTGTGTTTTTAGTGATTCAATGTGTGCTTTTAAGGCCAAATCCTTTTCAACTGTCCCATCTTCCGCACTTGTATATCGCTCGTAAGCCACAAGTGAAACTTTACTGTCAATGATAAGGTTTTTATTGTCAGGCAAGAATATGACGGCATCTGGTTTAATCGTATCATGATCCTGGTTTTTAGTCACAAATTGAGTTTGGTATTCCATCCCATTTTTCAATCCAGAGCTTTCTAATACGCGCTCCAAAATCATTTCGCCCCAATTCCCTTGTGACTTATTGGACCCTTTTAGCGCATTTGTTAAATCCTCTGTTTTCTGAGTTACGGTTTGATTAAGACTTGTTAGGTTCTTAATCTGCTCCATAAGCACGGTACTTTGTTCTAGGCTATTTTTTTGACCTAGATTAACCTTCTCCTCAAACTCGCGTAATTTCTCCTTCAGTGGATTTAAAACGTCGTTTAATTTAACTTGCTGTTGATCACTAAGCATTTTTCCTTGTCTTAGAACAGATTCATTACTGATATCCACTAACATTTTGCGTAGCTTCTCTTCATCAGATTTCTGATTCTCCACCGTCATCTTTAAAGTCTCATTCTGACCTTCAATTTGAGATAATTTTCCAAAAAGTGTCCGGTTTTCCGCCTCCAAAGTAGCCTGTTTTGCCTGATCTTGGTTAGCTTGAGCTAATTGACTTTGTAATAAGGCTAATTTGCCTTGAAATAGGAGATAGGTAGCACCTGCGCCGGCTACGATGGCTAGAATGATATAGATAATTGTCATGTAGCAAATGTAAATAATAAAGCACAAAGCATAAAGAATAAAACAGATAATAGATAGGAGAGTAGAGAGAAGAGATAGTGAATGGTAAGTGGTGAATGGTGAATGGAGTAGTAGAGAGTCCGGAGGTAGGGA
>JBJTMW010000044.1:0-3081 GCA_046070715.1 Aquirufa sp.
GATGGCTCCGATCGGAAGAACATCGCCTTCTTTCGCTACAATATGCAACACCCCTTCCGCCTCTGCAGGCAATTCAAAGGTCGCTTTGTCCGATTCTAATTCGCACAAAACCTCGTCTAATTTCACGTGATCGCCTTCCTTCTTGTTCCAAGTAGCAACGGTCACTTCCGTAATCGACTCGCCCACAGCGGGCACTTTCATTTCTATAGCCATGATAATTCTATTATTCGAATGCTTTGTTAATTAGGTTTGCTTGCTCTACGCCGTGTACTTTTAAGAATCCAGTCGCAGGAGAAGCTGATTTTTTACGCGCTACTAAACCTTTGAATTTAGACCAGCCAAATTCACGGATCACATACGACCAATAACCCATGTTTTCCGGTTCTTCTTGCACGAAGAATACATCAGCTCCTTTGTATTTCGCTAATTCGGCGTCTACTTGTTTCGCAGGGAATGGGTGTAATTGTTCCAAACGTACAATCGCCACATCCTTGCGCTTATCTTTTTCTTGGCGATCCAATAGATCGAAGTACACTTTACCTGAGCAAAGTAATATCTTCTTCACTTTGGCCTTATCTGCATAGCTATCTCCGATTACCTCCTGGAATTTACCTTTCGTAAACTCTTCGATAGGCGAAACCACTTTCGGGTGACGGAAGATCGACTTAGGTGACATCACTACTAATGGCTTCCGGAAATCCCAAGTCAATTGACGACGTAAGGCGTGGAAAATATTAGCAGGCGTCGTTAAGTTCGCCACGATCATATTGTTCTCCGCAGCTAACTGTAAGAAACGCTCTGGACGCGCATTCGAGTGCTCTGGACCTTGGCCCTCATATCCGTGCGGCAATAACATCACTAAACCATTCTGCGTACCCCACTTCGATTCGTGAGACGAAACGAATTGGTCAATCATCGTTTGAGCACCATTGGCAAAGTCACCAAACTGTGCTTCCCAAATAACCAAGGCATCTGGATTCGCTAAAGCATAACCAAATTCGAAACCTAATACGCCATACTCAGAAAGTAAGGAATTGTAAATCTGCGCTTGCTCTTGACCCTCTTTGATGTGGTTTAACGAATTGTAGTTCTCATTCGTGTTCGCATCGTGTAATACGACGTGGCGGTGAGAGAAGGTACCACGTTGCACATCTTGACCAGATAAACGAACTGGTTTGCCTTCTAATAAAAGAGAACCATAGGCTAATAATTCAGCCGTAGCCCAGTTCAATTGGCCTTTTTCGAAGTAGCCTTTGCGATCTGCGATCACTTTTTCGATTTGCTTTAAGGCAGTAAAACCTTTCGGCAAAGAAGTCAACGCTTTCGCTACTGAATCAATCACCTCCTTCGAGATCGCCGTTTTAGGAGACGAATCGAAATCTGTTTCGTTTGAGAAACGAAGTGCTGACCAGCGGTTATCTAATTTCAAGGGAACGTAGGGTGGGCTCACTTTTTGCTTCACCATATCTAAACGAGCTTGCAATTCCGCTTTGAAAGCAGAATCCATTTCTTCGGCTAATTTAGCCTCAATCTCGCCGTTCTTAATTAATTGTTGTGTGTAAACCTCGCGTGGGTTCGGGTGATTCGTGATGTTCGCGTATAAAGTAGGCTGCGTAAAACGAGGCTCATCTGATTCGTTGTGGCCATTACGGCGGTAACAAACCATATCCACAAATACATCGCGGTTAAATTCTTGACGGTATTCTGCCGCCATACGAGACACAAATACCACCGCTTCTGGATCATCTCCATTCACGTGAAATACCGGTGCATCGATGATTTTAGCCACATCCGTGCAATAAATCGCCGAACGCGCATCTTCGAAATCCGTTGTAAAACCTACTTGGTTATTGATCACAAAGTGAATCGTTCCACCCGTTCCATACCCTTTTAATTTCGCCATCTGAGTTACCTCATACACGATTCCTTGACCGGCTACCGCCGCATCTCCGTGAATTAAAATAGGTAATACTTTATCGTAATCTCCTGCATAATGCGCATCAGCACTCGCACGGCAGAAACCCTCTACTAAGGGGTTAACGGCCTCTAAGTGAGATGGATTAGGGGCTAATTTCAACGAAATTTCGCTTCCTTTAGGAGAAATATGCTTGCTTGAATAACCTAGGTGGTATTTTACATCACCATCCCCGTGGATTTCATTGGGTACATTTCCTTCGAAACCATCAAAGATCGCTTCGTATGATTTGTGCATGATGTTTGCCAAAACGTTCAAACGCCCTCTGTGCGCCATCCCGATCATTGCTTCCTTCACACCCGCATCAGCTGCCACATTGATAATCGCATCTAAACCAGCGATGGTGGATTCACCACCTTCTAGGCCGAAACGCTTTTGGCCTAAATATTTAGTACCTAAGAAGTTCTCAAAAACAACGGCCTCATTCATCTTTTGAAGAATGTGCTTTTTCTCTTCAAACGTAGGCTTGAAAGAAAGCGCTTCCTTCTCAATTTTATTACGCAACCACTCTTTTTGCTGCACGTCACGGATATACGAATATTCGAAACCCACTGAACCCGCATAGATTTTATGTAAAGCCGCTTGAATTGTGCGTAAAGTCACCGCACCTAAACCCATAAAGGATCCCGCTTGGAAAACGGTATCTAAATCAGCATCAGACAACGAATAATCCGCCAAATCTAAACGTGGCTTGCGATCCTTGCGCTCACGCACCGGGTTGGTTTTAGACAATAAGTGGCCTCTCGAACGGAAAGCCTTAATCAGGGAAATAACCGCCATTTCCTTCTGAACATGGCTTGAATCAGCTGAAACAGCGCCCGCAGGAGCTCCCTCACCTAACCAGGTCTGAGAAAAATCGAAGCCTTTGAAGAAATCTCTCCAAGAGCTATCTACCGAATTGGGATCTTGTTTGTACGCCTCATACAAGTCAGCTATGACTTGGGTATCGGCATTGGCAACGTAGGAAAATGGATCCATAAGTTAATTTTCTAGGCTTTAGGCACTAGAAATGTTTCAATGTTTTGGTTTAGTATAAATCTTAACAAACTATAAATGCTAAAATCTACGCAATTTACTATTTGCTCCGCAAAATACCCCTAATTTTT
>JBJTMW010000045.1:0-15081 GCA_046070715.1 Aquirufa sp.
AGTATCGATTCAGGTAGGTGGAAATTCGTTAATAAGGCTGTAGGAATCTTAAACTCGTAAGGAGGGAAGATGAACTTATCCGTCCAGCTATTGATTGGCTTTAAGTGACCACTCGCTGATACAGAAGACTCTAATGCCTTCATTACGGTTGTTCCTACGGCTAATACTTGTTTTTTATTATCGATGGCTTCGTTCACAAACTTACATGTCGAATCGTCGATCATAAAATGCTCTGAATCTGTTTTGTGTTTGGTCAAATCCTCCACATCTACTTGACGGAAAGTACCTAAACCCACGTGCAAGGTGATAGGAGTGAACTGAGCACCATTTAATTCCATGCGCTTCATGACGATCTTCGAGAAGTGTAAACCCGCTGTAGGAGCCGCCACCGCACCTACGTGCTCGGCATAAATGGTTTGGAAACGATCGCGATCATCTTCAGTCGCTGCTCTTTTAAAGCGAATCTCGTCCGGAAGTGGCGTTTCGCCTAATTCGTGGATCGCTTGCATTAATGCATCATGATCTCCATCGTAAAGGAAACGAATTGTACGACCACGAGAGGTTGTATTGTCAATGACTTCGGCCACTAGGTCAGAATCACCAAAATACAATTTATTCCCCACGCGGATTTTACGTGCAGGATCTACTAAAACGTCCCAAAGACGGTGTTCTCTGTTTAATTCTCTTAATAAAAATACCTCGATTTGAGCTCCTGTTTTCTCTTTGTTACCATATAATCGTGCAGGGAAAACCTTCGTATTGTTCGTCACTAAGACATCGCCCTCACCAAAATAGTCAATGATATCCGTGAATTTCTTATGTTCAATCGTCTTTTCCTTGCGATTAACCACCATCATGCGCGCATCTTCGCGATTCTCAGTAGGGTTAAGGGCAATTAAGTTTTGGGGTAAATCAAATCTGAATTCAGATAATTTCATTCTCAGCGGGTTTGAATTTTTATAATCTACAAATATACCATATTGAAGGGGGGCTTGTCAAGGTAAATTTTTGAAACAATCTAGAATCTGCGTAGTTTAGCCCTTTAAGATACATAGAGGATGAAAAAAGTTTCCATATTTTGGTTTAGACGGGATTTAAGAGTGGAGGACAATGCAGGATTATTCCAAGCCTTGTCTGAAAAAGATCCCGTTCTACCTCTCTTTATTTTTGACACCAATATCCTAGATCGCCTACCCTCTAAAAAAGATGGCCGCGTGGAGTTTATTCATCAGTCAATCACTCGGCTAAATGAGGCGATAGGAGGTCATCTTTGTGTCAAATACGGTAATCCGATTGATATCTTTAAACAATTGATAAACGAATGGGATGTGGTCCGCATCTATACGAATCACGATTATGAACGTTATGGATTGGATCGTGATGCGGCAGTAAGCACATTAGCAAAAGAAAGTAGGGTAGAATTTAAAACGTTTAAAGACCAAGTGGTTTTTGAGAAGGACGAAGTTTTATCCGGTGCAGGTACGCCTTACACCGTTTTTACACCTTATTCTCGGAAGTGGAAAGCCTTGTTAGCCGGAATTGTTTTGCCTAATTATCCTTCCTCTGCTAGCAGAAATTATGTTTCCGAGACGTTTAACATTCCTTCCTTATCTGATCTTGGTTTTCAGCCATCCGGTTTAATTTTCCCTCAGGCCATTGTGGCGGATGAGTTGATTAAATCTTATGCGCAGGACCGTGATTTTCCTGCCAAACCAGGTACTTCCAGACTCTCGGTACATCTGCGTTTTGGAACGGTATCGATTCGTTCTTTAGTGCGTCAGGCATCTGGCAAGTCAGAGGTCTGGTTGAATGAATTGATTTGGCGTGATTTTTATTTTACTATTTTGCATCATTTTCCGCATATATCAGAAAAGCATTCGTTCCGAAAAGAATACGATCGAATGAATTGGCGCAATAATGAGGCGGAATTCAAGGCCTGGTGCGAAGGTAAAACAGGCTATCCGATTGTGGATGCTGGGATGCGGGAATTGAATGCCACGGGTTTTATGCATAATCGGGTTCGAATGATTGTGGCGAGCTTTTTAGTGAAGCATTTATTAATTGATTGGCGCTGGGGCGAGGCCTATTTTGCAGAGAAATTATTGGATTTCGATTTTGCAGCAAATAATGGGGGATGGCAATGGGCTGCGGGTTCTGGTTGCGATGCGGCCCCTTATTTTAGAGTCTTTAATCCTACTTTACAGACGCAAAAATTTGATCAATCTTTGGCCTACATCAAAAAATGGGTCCCTGAATTACAAGAATTATCCTATCCAGCACCCATCGTAAATCACGAGTTTGCGCGCGGCCGAGTTTTAGCCGCTTATAAGGAGGCCTTAGGAAAATAGATTTTCTTGCCTTGAATACTGTAATCGACTAAGTCGATGGTCAAAAAACCGATTTTTAAGTTGACTTGTACTTTCAATGGGACTTGGTATTCGTCATCGCTGATCCATAATCGAATGGCATCTTCTTCTTTGAACAGGTTGTTTTTCGGCAATAAGATATTTGTTTTAATGCTTGATTTAGATCCTGCCTCCGTTTCGATCGTTTCCCTAGAACGAACAACCAGAACTAACTCGTAAATCTTGCTATCGACTAATACCTGAGCAGACCAGCGAGAACCTGGTTTCTTATCTGCCACAGGCTTGCTGCGTAAGAAGTAATAGGCAGAAATGAGGTCTAATAACTCTTTAGGCCCTGCCAAAGTGCTCGATACTGGCTTGTTTTGAGGGGAGGTAATTTTCGCAAATCCTTTGTCCATTTGATATAGGACCGTTTCTTCTTTGCGGTAACGCCCCTCACGTTTGCGCATTTCTGTCTTTAGTGGTAGGAGGGTCTCTGTATCTATTTGGGCAGACCAATAGTCACGCAAAGGACTGAATAACTCCAAAACACCGGTTGTCTTACCTTCAATTTCTACTTTTCGGGTTGTTTGATCCCCGATTGTACTCGTTGCGGAGCTACTTTTAATGGTGGCCTCTGCTGCATTGATAAATCCTAAATGAATCCGGTATTTTAAATTTTCGCCAGCGAGCAAGGCATTATTTTCTTGAGCAGAAAGGCTCAAAAAAGTACCCAATAAAAGAAAAATAACAAGAGTCTGATTTTTCATGCCAAAGCACAACATATTATCAATTGTTTGTATAAAAAATTAGGGGTAATTTTCTATTTTTGTATAGGCCAAACGATAAAACAAATATAGTCGATTGCCCCATAAATTTTAGATAAAAAACGAAAATGGCGAAACAAGCTAGTGATGCGCAAGGCCTGGCGGCTGAAAAGTTAAAAGCTTTACAAACTACGTTAGAGAAATTAGATAAAGCATACGGAAAAGGTACCGTGATGCGTTTGTCAGACAGTAAAGTGATGGATGTGCCGGTGATTTCTACTGGCTCCTTAGGATTAGACCTAGCCTTAGGAATAGGCGGTGTACCTAGAGGACGTGTGGTGGAGATTTATGGTCCTGAATCTTCTGGTAAAACAACGTTGACCCTTCACATGATTGCAGAAGCACAGAAAGCCGGTGGTTTAGCTGCTTTCGTAGATGCGGAGCATGCTTTTGATCGATCGTATGCAGAGAAATTAGGGATTGACTGCGAGAATCTATTGATTTCTCAGCCAGATAATGGGGAGCAAGCCTTAGAAATTGCAGAACATTTGATTTCATCAGGAGCCATTGATATTATTGTGATTGACTCTGTGGCTGCTTTAGTTCCGAAAGCAGAGATCGAAGGGGAGATGGGGGATTCTAAGATGGGTCTTCAAGCTCGTTTAATGTCTCAAGCCTTACGTAAATTAACGGGTACCATTAATAAGACGGGCTGTTGCTGCATTTTTATCAATCAGTTACGGGATAAGATTGGAGTAATGTTCGGTTCTCCAGAAACGACCACCGGTGGTAATGCCTTGAAATTCTATGCTTCGGTTCGTTTGGATATTCGCCGTGCTGGTCAAATTAAGGAGAGTGCTGATTCGATCACAGGTAACAGAACCCGTGTGAAGGTGGTGAAGAATAAATTAGCCCCACCATTCAAAGTGGTTGAATTCGATATTATGTATGGAGAAGGCATCTCGAAAGCAGGAGAAATTCTTGATTTAGGGGTGGATTTAAATGTCATCGATAAATCAGGTTCTTGGTTCTCTTATAATGGAAATCGCTTAGGTCAAGGTCGCGATGCGGTAAAAGACTTGATTAAGGATAATCCAGAATTAATGGAAGAGCTTGAAGCGAAGATTAAAGATAAAATAAAAGTAGATGACAGTGCGCTCGTAGATAAAGAGGCAGTGGCAGAATAAGCTATGGTTAAATAACTAAAAAAAAGCGGCTAATACAGATTAGTCGCTTTTTTTATGATTGAACTCCTTTGAGATTGAAACGGGTAAATAGGTTTCGGATGGTTTTTTCGACACTTTGATCTGTTTCCATCGCTTCGGAAACGGCTTGCACTGCGTGGATGACGGTACTGTGATCTCTTCCTCCAAAATGATAGCCAATCGACTTTAACGGTAGATTAGTTAACTCCTTAAGCATATACATAGCAATTTGACGAGGGAAAACGTTTTCCTTCTTGCGGCATTTGCCTCGTAAGGTGTCTAAATCGACATCAAAGTGATTCGTCACTACATCTAAGATACTTTCTACGCTTAATTCCTTCTCTTGTTCGTTTACAATACTTTTTAAAGTAGATTTAGCTAATTCTAAATCAATCTCTTTGCGTGTTAAAGAAGCCTGAGCCATTAAAGAAATAATAACCCCCTCTAATTCACGAACGTTTGTTTGGATTGAATGTGCAAGGTATTCTAACACATCAAAATCGATCTGTATGCCGTCTTCTTGCAATTTCTTTTGAATAATGGCTATTCTGGTTTCAAAATCAGGTTGCTGCAAATCAGCCGTTAATCCCCACTTAAATCGAGAAAGTAATCGATCTTCCATTCCAGCTAAATCTCTTGGAGCCCGGTCAGAAGAAAGGATAATTTGTTTTCCTGATTGATGCAAGTGGTTAAAGATATTAAAGAAGGTCTCTTGGGTTTTCTCTTTACCCGATAAGAATTGCACATCATCGATGATCAATACATCTACTTGAAGGTAGAAATTAGTGAAGGCCTCGATGGAATTATTCCGAATCGCATTCACGAATTGATTTGTAAACTTCTCGGTAGAAACGTACAACACAAATTTATCTGGGAAGGAATCCTTAATCTGATTACCTATGGCTTGAATTAAGTGCGTCTTACCTAGACCCACACCGCCATAAATCATTAAGGGGTTGAAAGCTGTTAAACCAGGCTTATTCGCAACGGCCATTCCCGCAGCGCGGCCTAGTCGATTGCAATCGCCTTCGATGAATTTATCAAAAGTATATTTTGGAATTAAATAAGAATCTAATTCTAAAGAATCTAAGTTTTTAAGTTCAAATGGGCTCTTCGCTGGGTTCGGGAAGTTTGCTGCTTTGGCTTGTTGGGTTTGACCTTGATGTGTAGGAGGGAGATTAAAAGTTATCGGCGGATTCTTGCGATCTCCATTATCTACCACGATGGAATATTCTAACATTCCGTGACGACCTACGGTCTGGTCGATGGCCTTCCGTAAGTCCGAAACGTGCTTCTCCTCTAACCATTCATAGAAGAATTGAGAGGGTACTTGGATCGTTAAGGTATTGTTTTGAAATTTAAGCGGAACGATAGGGGCAAACCAGGTTGCGAAACTTTGTTCTGATATATCATTCTTGATGATATTCAGACAATTATTCCACAAGTCTCTCACTTCGATTTGCATTAATTTATTAGTTCAAACAGTTCTTAGGGCGAATTTTTAAGGAATTCACCTAGTTTTATTGTTTATAAGTTTCAATGGTTCTGTACTAAGAAAAACGATTCTTTTTTTCTTAAGCGGGGAGACAAAAATAGTAAAATAAGATGTCGTTCCAAATTTGGAAACGAAAATAAATCCAGTTTTTTTACGAAAAAAAAAGCCTTAAAATTTGCTTCTAAAAATTGTTCAAAATTAGTGTGGTTTAATCATTCATTAACTTGAAAAAGTATAAGAAAATTATTTTACCACTAGAAGTGAGGAGGGAAGTAGAGTGATCTCAATCTTACCTGATTCGAGTAAAAGACTTTCACCATCTAGGTGATAGGGGATGCCTGGTACAGTTTGTATCTGCAAGGTTTGAATGGAAGAAATAGTCACTAAAGGATGCTTAGGTAGTCTTTTACGAAATAGACTTATTCCAAGATGAGCTAGGTTTAACAGGCTGCCTGGTTTTATTTGGATAGCTTCTAAAACTCCGTCTTGTAGGTCAGATTCGGGTGATATGTAGGCATTGTTCCCAAACTGATTTGCATTCGCGACGGTAAAGGAGAATACAAAGCCTTTTTCTTGGATTTCAATCGCTTGGTAGGTCTTCAGTGAGACAAAAGTGGAATATAGGTAATTTAGGAATCCTCTTTTACCTCTTTTTGCAAAATGTGCAGCCACATATGCGTCAAAACCTATTCCAGCAGTACAAAAGAAAGGTCGATCGTTCCATTTACCGGCATCAATGGTAATAATTTCTCCATTTAAAGCCCGGTATAAAGCTTTCTCGAATTGTAGTGGGATTTGAAGATGCCTTGCTAAGCCATTTCCAGATCCCATCGGTATAATCCCTACAGGGACGGAACTAGATAAGATTGCGGATGCCACTTCGTTTATGGTGCCATCTCCACCGATCGCGATGATTTTAGTGGCGCCCTCTGAGATGGCCTGTTTTGTTAACTCACCAGCATGGTTCATTCGCTCCGTTTGCCAAACCTTGGAATTAGGAATGGCCTCCAATATGGCGATTATTCTAGCCCTCTTTGGCAAAGAATTGGTTCCTGCGTTTGGGTTTAGAATAAAATGAATCATGTGTTTAATTTAAATTTGCACAAAAATAGAATCAAATTTTGGTTTAATTTTACAAAAAATGATCAATCTATGTTAGAAGTTGGAAACACGTATGAGATCGAATTCTCATTTACACAGGAACAAGTCAATGATTTTTGTAAAATATCAGGAGATTTTAATCCATTGCATTGGGATGAAGCGTATGCCGCTACCACCCCCTTTAAAAAGCCGATTATTCACGGAGCCTTAATTGCGAGTGTATTTTCGCGCGTGATGGGAATGGAGTTCCCGGGAGAGGGAAGTGTCTACCTAAAGCAGGTATCCGAATTTAAGCGGCCCTTATTCGTGGGAACTTCCTACAAGGCAAAATTCGAAATTGTGAGTACAAATCCGGCTAAACATACCGCTGAAATTGCCACGCAGGTTTTTGAATTAGAACGAGGCAAAATAATGGTAGACGGAATGGCGTCAGCGATGCATGCAGAACTATTTTAAACAAAAAAAAGCCCGATGAAAATCGGGCTTTTTTTATCAAGAGGGGAAAAATTATTTTCCTGAGTTTTTCTTGTCTTGAACTTCAGTACGAATTTCTTGTGCTAAAGTCTTCAATTGTTGTAAACCACCTCTTACGCGAGTACCAGCTGCTTGATTTCCTTTATCGTAGAATTTTTCGAAATCTCCTTCTAAAGATAAAATTAAGTCCTTTACTTGTGCAAATCTACTCATGATAATTTGTTTTTTAGGTTGTGTAAATAATATTAGATTGTCTTTATGCCCTTAAATGAGCTTTAATAAGCGAAATTTAGTAAAAAACTTGTTGTGTGCAAATTAAAATCAAGAAAAAACAGAAAAAAAATAAAAAAAAATACAATTTTTTACCTAAAAACCGTTAAATCAATCAATTATTGCGCGTAATAGCCAGATTTCAATCTTTCTTGCACTTCAGCGAAGCAATCGCACGTATATTCGATATCGGCTAAACTATGTGAAGAGGTAGGAATGATTCTTAACATGATTTGGCCTTTAGGAACAACTGGATAAACGACGATACTGCAGAAGATACCCATGTTTTCGCGCAAGTCACGAACTAATTTCGTCACCGCTGCAATATCGTATTCGCCGTGTAAGAATACGGGAGTTACTGGAGATTGAGTTTCGCCAATATCAAAACCTTTCTCTTTTAGTCCTTTCTGCAATGCACGTACATTAGCCCATAAGGTTTCTCTTAATTCAGGATGTTTTTTAATCAACTCTAAACGTTTCATGCCACCGATTACAAAAGGCATAGGTAATGCTTTTGCATAGGTTTGAGAACGCATATTATACTTTAGATACATGATAATCTCCTTAGGAGCAGCGATAAAGGCGCCAATGGCTGCCATAGATTTCGCAAAAGTAGAGAAGTATAAGTCAATGCCTTCTGTACAATTTAGGTATTCGCCTACGCCTTTTCCATTGTCACCCATGGTTCCAAAACCGTGTGCATCATCCACTAATAGACGGAAATTGAAATCTTTTTTCATTTCCACGATCTTGTCAAGCGATCCCACTTTTCCAGACATCCCGAAAACACCTTCGGTAATCACCAAAATACCACCCCCTGTTTCGTTAGTGATTTTAGACGCACGCTCTAAGTTTTTACGCAATGAATCCATGTCATTGTGGTTAAACTTATAGTATTGACCCATTTTAGCTTTGTGAAGACGAATACCATCGATTAAACAAGCATGTGATTCTGCGTCATAAACGATAACATCTTTGTGGTCTACCATACATTCAATGACAGACATGACACCTTGGTAACCATAGTTTAATAAGAAAGCGTCTTCTTTTCCTACGAATTCAGCTAATTGACGTTCAAATTCTTCGTGCTCATCTGTATTACCTGACATCATACGAGCCCCCATTGGGTAGGCTAGGCCATATTTTGCGGTGGCATCAGCATCCGCTTTTCTAACTTCTGGATGATTCGCTAGGCCTAAATAGTTGTTTAGGGACCAGTTTAACATTTCTTTGCCCATGAAAGTCATTCTAGGGCCTAATTCACCTGTTAATTTTGGGAATGAAAAATAATGATGGGAATAATGGGCGTGTGCACCAATGGGCCCCATGTTATTAGCTACCTTCTCGAAAATATCCACTGTTAGTCTACGTTTTATTGAAAAAATCTTTAAATAATCACAAAGTTATATTATATTTTTATTAACGCAATGTTCATAAATCATCAGATTCTATTAATTTGTTGATTCATTTCAAAACAAACCTAAAATGACGAAGTATTTTCTACTTTTCTTATTGCCTTGTTCCCTTTTTGCTCAAACTACCCTTAAGCCTTTAATCGAAGGAAAGCAAGGTATGGTCGTATCGACGCATCCAGCGGCATCTGAAATTGGCTTAAACATTTTGAAAAAAGGCGGTAACGCCATTGATGCTGCGGTCGCGGTGAACTTTGCGTTAGCTGTTTGTCATCCATCAGCGGGAAATATCGGAGGTGGTGGATTTCTCGTCTATCGAGATAAATCAGGGAATGTGAAAGCCTTAGATTACCGGGAAAAAGCTCCCTCTGCGGCGAGTAGGGATATGTATTTAGATGCGGAAGGAAAGATTATTCCAGGTAAAAGTATGACGGGGATTTTTTCTGTGGGTGTTCCGGGTACGGTGGCCGGAATGCAAGAAATGCACGAGAAATTAGGTCGCTTGGCTTGGAAGGAACTGGTGCAGCCTGCAGTGGATTTAGCAAGAAATGGTTTAGCGTTAACAGAAAAAGAGGCGAGAGGTTTGAATCGGCAGCGTCTGGAATTTTTACGGGAGAATCCAGGTAAAAATTATTTAGTGGCGACAGAGGGGACAGAATGGAAGGCTGGTGATTTAGTCGTTCAGGAAGATTTAGCACATACCTTAGAGTTGATTTTAAACAAGAAGGCTAAAGGTTTTTACAAAGGCCAAACGGCGCGTAATATCGTGAAAGAAATGAAGGCTCAAAATGGGATCATTTCGAAGAAGGATTTACGCCAGTATCAAGCGGTTTGGCGAACCCCTATTAGAAGTGCTTATAAAAATTACCAGATTATTGGTATGCCGCCGCCCAGCAGTGGCGGGGTGGCTTTAGCGCAATTATTGCAAATGGTGGCACCTTATTCCTTAAATAAATGGGGTACTACTTCGGATTCGACAATTCAGGTGATGGTGGAAGCAGAAAGGCGGGTGTATGCGGATCGGGCGAAATGGTTAGGGGATCCAGATTTTGTGAAAGTACCGGTCACTGAATTAATTGATCCCACTTATGCTACCTCTCGTATGTCTTCGATGAATTTCGCTCAAGCCACAAAGAGTGCAGACATTCAGGCGGGCGCTTTTCCAGGCTATGAGAGTCCAGAGACAACCCATTATAGTATTGTAGATGGGGAAGGAAATGCGGTTTCCATTACGACAACTTTAAATAATTCCTACGGTTCTAAAGTATTTGTGGGTGGTTCGGGATTCTTGTTAAATGATGAAATGGATGATTTTTCTGCCAAAGCTGGTGCACCCAATCTATATGGTTTAATCGGTTCTAAGGCTAATGAGATTCAACCTAACAAACGGATGCTCTCCAGTATGACGCCTACGATCGTAGAAGAGAACGGGAAATTGAAAATGGTGGTAGGAACTCCGGGTGGGTCTACGATCATTACCAGTGTCTTTCAGGTGGTCTTGAATACGCTAGAAATGGGAATGAATATGCAGCAGGCGGTAGAATATCCTCGTTTTCACCACCAATGGATGCCGGAAAAGATTACGGCTGAGCCGAAACGTTTTTCAGACGAGCAGCAAATGCGTCTTCAATCAAAAGGATACACCTTTGCGCCTGTTTCGGCAATTGGTTTAGTAGAGGGAATTTTAGTGTTACCAAATGGGAACCTGCAAGGTGGTGCAGATTCCCGTGGAGATGATACCGTGTCTGCTTATTGAAATAAGGTAGCGACGAAATAGGCGGCAGCTGCGGCTGCCGCACCGATGGAAGTAACTTTCAATGAACCGAGTATCGGGTTTTGGCCGGTTACTTTGCTCTTGAAGTAACCAAAAATCAATAAAGCCAAAATCGTGACCTCCGCCGAATAGAGTAAGCCATCTTGTGGTTTTTCTACATAGAAATAGGGTAGTAACGGTATGAATCCTCCTACGATATACGAAATACCGATGGTTAAGGCTGAATTTCTGGCTCGGTTCGGATCTGGTCGTTCTAATCCTAATTCGAAGCGCATCATAAAATCGACCCATTTGTCTTTGTCTTTGGAGATACATTCTACGACGATTTCTTGTGCTTCTGAGCTCAATCCATAATCGGCAAAAACGTCTCTAATCTCCTGCTTTTCTCGTTCAGGCACACGTTCCACCTCCTCGTATTCGCGTTTCAATTCTGACTCGTAGTGTTCTTGTTCTGTTTGGCCTGCTAAATAACCGCCTAGTCCCATGGCAATGGATCCTGCCACAATCTCCGCAATACCGGCCGTAGTGACAATGCTAGCAGAGGCCACTGCTCCCGAAAGTCCGGCCGCAAGGGCAAAAGGAACCGTTAATCCATCGGACATTCCAATGACAACGTCTGTAATAAAATCAGAACTTTTTAAATGTTGTTCGTGTAAATGATGATCGTGTGTATTCATATTTATCGGATGCCGTGCATCATGCGTTTTAGTGGACCATTAGCTAGGCTAAATAAAATGACTGAAGCAATTCCTGCCATTATGACAAATAAAAGGAAAAAATCATACAGGTTTTTGATTTCATAGCCTAAGAAACTAGGAAACACCGTTTGACCTACGACTGCCGTGGCTGGGGGTAATAAGGCTCCCAGAGTTCCAGCTAAGGCATATCCAGCTGCATTTGCCAGAAACCAAACTCCCATTAAAAGCGAAGAGAAGCGCTTAGGCGCTAATTTAGCCACTAAAGATAATCCGATAGGCGAAAGACTTAACTCGCCCATCGTGTGAAATAAATACATGATGAATAACCAAATCACGCCTAATTTATCCGTTCCTAAATTTTTTACTTTCTGGGCGATGATTAAGTATCCTATTGCTAATAACAGTAATCCAATGGCCTGTTTGCCAGGAGAATTAGGTTCGATGCCTTTTTTCGATAATCGTATCCAAAGCCAGGAGAACGGGAAGGCGAGAATAATGATGAAGAAGGAGTTTGCGTTTTGGACAGAACTAGGCGGAAGCATAATACCAAAGAAATTCAAATCGGTCTGCTGATCTGCAATAAAAGTCAGCGACGATCCCGCTTGTTCATAGGCCGCCCAAAAGAAAATGACAAAAAAGGCCACGAAGTACATCACCCAGATTCGATCCCTTTCCATCTTCGTTAAGGTCGAATCTTGAAGGATCAAAAAGGCTAAACTAATTCCGGACGCATAAATGACAGGATAGATCCAATCTTTGATCGGATTAGCCACCTCGGTGATAAACAAATAATGAAATCCGAGTATTAAACCGATAAACAATACGCTTGATACGAGTATGGCCCCCATGGAAAATTCCGCTTTCTCCGTTTCCGCATTCTCTTCTTTCACCTCGCTGAACGTAGGGGCTAAGCCTATTTCACTACCGTTAGGTGCTTTTAAAAACACGCCTTTGAGTAGTACAAACAAAATCGTTCCGATTAACATCGCCGAACCTGCCGCTAAAAAGCCCCATTTAAAAGCTTCAATTACGCGCACACCCTCTACTTTTACATCGCCTAACCAGGGACAAACGAGCATCCCGAGCATGGCACCTGTATTTATTCCCATGTAAAAGATCGTAAAGGCGGCATCCAGGCGGCTATCTCCTTTTTGGTATAACTGCCCCACCATAGAGGAGATGTTAGGTTTGAAAAAGCCATTGCCCAGTATGAGGCAGAGTAATCCGCCCCACATTAAATTTGTGGCCAGTGGAACATCCAAAGTGAAGGAGCTGGCTGAGCTGAACATAAAGAATTGGCCCGTTGCCATCGCTAATCCTCCCACGATAATACTGTTCCGATTGCCTATGTAGCGGTCTGAAATATAGCCACCTAACATGGGAGTTAAATAACTAAGACCTAAGAATCCCCCATATAAAATGGCTGCTTCGTCTTGTTTAAAGGAGAGTGCGCTTACTAAAAACAGGGATAAAAGAGCGCGCATTCCATAAAAATTAAAGCGCTCCCACATTTCTGTGGAGTAAAGAAAATAAAGTCCTTTAGGATGAGAGGTACTGTTTGAGGTCATATAGGTTTGCTGAATTTTTGATGACAAGATACAAGAATGTACGGTAATTTCGAGATAGATGTGAAACCTTTTTTGTAATATTGTTAATTCATTTCGGTAAACATCCTATGGGCAAAACAATCGCGATTGCAAATCAAAAAGGGGGAGTAGGGAAAACAACGACAGCTATCAATTTGGCTGCTAGTTTAGCTGCTTTTGAATTCAAGACCTTGTTGATAGATGCAGATCCACAGGCTAATTCTACCTCAGGATTAGGGTTTAATCCGAAAGAAGTGAAAAACAGCATCTACGAATGCATGGTAGGGCTTTCTACTGTTCAGGAAAGTATTTTACCCACCGAAGTTCCCTTTTTAGATATCATCCCCTCTCACATTGATTTAGTAGGTGCAGAGATTGAAATGATCAATCTGAATAATCGAGAGCGGAAGATGAAAGAAGCGTTGGAAGCGGTGAAAGATCAATATGATTTCATCATTATGGACTGCTCACCGTCTTTAGGATTAATTACCATAAACAGCCTTACCGCTGCAGATTCGGTGATTATACCTGTCCAATGTGAATATTACGCATTAGAAGGTTTAGGTAAATTACTAAATACCATTAAAATTATTCAATCGCGTTTGAATACCTCGTTAGTGATCGAGGGGATTTTGTTAACGATGTATGATTTGCGTTTACGCTTATCGAATCAGGTGGTGAATGAAGTGAATTCGCACTTCAAGAATATGGTTTTTGAGACGATTATTCCGCGTAATATTCGTTTGTCAGAGTCGCCTAGTTTTGGTGTTCCGGCCATCTTACACGATGCGGACAGCAAGGGGGCGATTAGTTATTTGAATTTAGCCAAAGAGATTATTCGTAAGAATGGTTTGTTAGTGACCATTTAGGTTTTAAGATATGAGTGCAAAGCAAGAAAACGCAAAGAAGAGAACGGGTTTAGGTCGTGGTTTGGGTGCCTTATTAGAGGATTCTGATGGAGGTGGCTTGCAAGCGCGTCATCCGTCTGATTTCGCAGGAAGTCTGGAAGGGGTGAATTTGATGGATGAGATTTCTTTGGACCTCATTGAAACCAATCCATTTCAACCTCGGGAATATTTTGCGCCGGAAGCATTGCAAGAATTAGCAGAATCGATTCGGGTACAGGGGATCATTCAGCCCATTACGGTGCGGAAGGTTTCTGCCAAAAAATACCAATTAATCTCCGGCGAACGTCGTTTTCAAGCGTCTAAACTGGCGGGTTTAAAGACCATTCCGGCCTATGTACGGACGGCTGACGATCAGCAGATGATCGAAATGGCCTTAATTGAGAACATTCAACGCGAGAATCTAAATGCCATTGAGATTGCACTTTCGTATAAGCGATTAATGGAAGAATGCGATTTGAAACAAGAGGATTTAGGGGCACGAGTAGGGAAGAACCGGTCTACGGTGACGAATTATATGCGCCTTTTGAAATTACCTCCGCATATTCAAGTGGCGATTCGGGATAATAAACTTTCGATGGGTCACGCTCGTTGCTTAGTGTCATTGGAAGACACCGCATTGCAGAATACGTTGTTTCAAAAAGCCATCGCGGAAGATTGGTCTGTTCGTCGTTTGGAAGATGCAGTACGCCAATCAGGGAACATCGATACGCCTACGGCAGGCTCTGCTAATGTCAAGGTTACGGCGCAGGAGCTTCAAGCTTGGCAATCAACCTTGAAATCTTTTTTCAAAGCACCCGTGGCCTTGAAAATGAATGAAAAAGGGGAAGGGGAGATCAAATTAAGTTTTAAGACGAAAGAAGAGCTTTTAACCATTCTTAACAAAGTTCAATAATGTACTTTCGGTACTTCCTTTTAGTTTTGTTACTACCTTTTAGCTTAGCCTCCATGGATTTGAAAGATTCTATGCAGTTAAAGCCGATCGTTAAGCCCTATAAAATCATTCCTCGACAAGCAACGCTTAAGTCTTTAATGATTCCGGGTTGGGG
>JBJTMW010000046.1:0-3139 GCA_046070715.1 Aquirufa sp.
GAAACGCGACTTTGGAAGACTTCGACTACGTGATGAATTTATTCCGCGGAGGCAAAATTCAGGCAGAAAAGTTCATCAGCCATCGCTTCATGAAAAATCGAGTGACTGGTATTTTTACAAAAATTAACAACCCTGCTGAACAGGTAATCAAAGCGATGATTACTTTAGCGGAATGAAACCACTACTACTATTCTGCCTACTTTTAGGCGCCTGTAAATCCCAAGAAATCCTACCCGAAAACTGCTACAAAGGGCGCCTTTCTCTGAAGGGAATCTGCAATAATTACGTGATTGAATTAGTCGAAGGATCAATAGACACAGCGAAGATCGAAGTAAAGTGGAAAAATCCGGACACTGGTAAAAATTATACCAATGCCTTCGCGCTTTCAAACCCCTGCGCCTTACCCACTAACCTAAGGGAAGGGGATGAATTCTTATTCAAATTAGATTCTACCCAACTGACTGCCGTGTGCATTACCTGCAAGGCTTACAGCCCTACTCCTAGGAAATCTTTACCCATCTCAATCTGCCCTTAATTGATTTTGAAATTAGTCACCTCATAACCGATCTCATCATCGGCCATCATCTCCGAAAAATCGAAAAACACACTCGTGGGATAGCCATAGGTTGGATTGAAATTCAAGGTTTTCTTCGCTGGATTTTTGTCCAAATGCGATTTGATCGTTAACAGCAATTCCGGAATCGTAGGAATCACCCCATAGCGAAGTGATGAATTATAAGCCGCCCCATTCACGGTGACTACTTTCCCATTTTGCACCACCACTTGATGTGGGCCCACATATTCGACAGGACAAAAACAGATCCGCTTGAAGCTAAAAGAGTAATTCGCAATCTTTTTATCGTTCCAAAGATTCAGATTCGCCGACGCATCATCCAATGGCTCCACGGTTTTGCAGCCCAATAAAGAAAGGCAAAATAAAAAGAGTAATTTCTTCATTATAGCGCGAGGCGAGTGAATAGACCTACGTTATCTTTCTCCATTTTCATGGGTCCATAAAAATCGAAGTTCGCTCCTAATCCGACCGTAAATTTATTCAAAGTTACCCCCGCACGCAACATCAAAGCACTACGCGCATGCAAGCCATCTTGAAGCCCTTGGGAATAAAGAATTTGCGCGCGTGTATACAGTTGTGATTTCTGAGATAAGGCTGGTTTAAATTCCAAAATCCCAATAGTCTCCACCGCTTTCACCGGTTGCATATTGAGACTTGGATTTAACATGATAAGCCAGGTCCTGTTTGCCTTAAAATACTGCAAGCCTACTTGTGGAACCAGACCTAATTTGTAATTCCATACCGCTCCCCCAGTCAATTTTATGTTTCCTATTAATTTATAGGTCAAGTTATTTACCACCACTAATTCTGTCTCAGAGGGCGTATTCGAATAATCCGCCGCGCCTGTACTCAAATTAAAGTAGCCTAATTTCCCATCCGCTGAAATAGGGCGATTGATAACGCCTATAAACTGAACACGGTTATTGCCAAAAGTGGCCTCCACCGGAATAGGTGGAAGGGGAGCGTGGTCCTGACCAAACACAGCTATTGTACAGAAAAGTAAAATGATGAATGGTAAATGGTGAATGGCGAATAAACGTTTCATACAAAATAATAAAATACCCAGACAACGATCCCGCCGATAGCCAACCAAAGCATCCCGTTCGCGCGTTTCTTCTTTAAAAACAATAACAAAATCAATCCCGAAACTGAGATAATAATCATAAAGATGGCGGAGAAGTCAATGACCCAAGACCACGATTTTCCGGTGTCACGCCCTTTGTGCAAGTCGTTGATTACGGCGATAATACCCATCTTCGTTTCCGTCAATTCGTATTTGCCATCCGCGCGATTTATGAAGAAATCGGCCGTATAACCAGGACCTTGAAAGGAGATCGAAATCTCCTCGTCGTCGATTCTGAAATCGTTCAATTGTCCCTTGATACTGTGGTTCGCGCGCAATTGTTCGACGATTTCGAGTTTAGGGATTTTGGCGGTGTCAGCGACTGAAACCCAGCCAGCTTTCACAGAACCTTTCAGCTCAGAAACCACCGTGCTTTCTGGGAACCAATCCACGTGGTTTAGGGTCAAACCCGTCACCGAAAAGAACAATACGATGATAAAACTGAACATCGACAAATAGATGTGCAGCCACCTCGACCACGTCGCTAAATCTCTCATTTACTTTGCTTTATAAACCAAAGAAGCCGCCGTCATCTCCTCGCCACCCGGCAATTCTTGACTTTGGTTCTTGCCATTAAACTTCATTTCTTGCTTAATCAACTGATACGTTCCGTGCTCGCGAGCCGCCTCAATAAACACGGTATATTTCCCTAAAGGTACATATTCCCCCGCATCATTCTTTCCATCCCAAACCAAGGTATATTGGCCGGCCCCACGCGTCGCACCCGTCACCGAGGCTGCATCGAATTCCACTTCTCTTTTCGCCGCAAACCAAGAACGCAAATCTGGCAGCCAGCGTGGCTTGTTATACCAAACCGCGATTCTTTTCACCGGCTTGTGATTCTCATCTTCAATCCAAATCGCCACAAACGGACGTCGCGCGCGACCTTCGAAACGGGCTAATTCGAAATTGATATCCAATGTTTGGCCGGCTGTCCATAACTTCTCTTTGACATTCACTAAACTAATCGCAGACTTCTCCGTGGAAGTCGCTGGCCAGTTATCACTTCTGTATTCCAAACCCTCTTTGTCCACGATTAAATACGATGCCTCCGGATACTGCGCCGCTAAATCGATCGAAGCCGCCACCCCTACTACGTTAAATGCCGTTGCCAAAGCTCCCGCCGTCACCGCATCCTCGTGCGCCACCGTCGCCGAAATCACTTCCGAAGCCGGTTCCGCCGTCCGCGGATCCATAATGTGGGAATAATGTACGCCATCGATATCGGAACCTCTTCGGTAATCTCCCGATGTGGCCACCGCCTTATTATTCACTTGGATGTAACCCAAAACCTCCGCGTTCTCCCCCGCATTTCTCGGATCAGACACGCCTATTTTCTCTGTCCAATCCCCTTTCACCACAAAATCACCCCCTATATTCACAACCACACCAGCTACCCCTTCTTCTTTCATCGCCTCTGTAGCTGCTTTCTCCATCACATA
>JBJTMW010000047.1:0-2854 GCA_046070715.1 Aquirufa sp.
TATCCAGTCGTTTTTGCTTCTCGTATTTTAGGAAAAGGTGCGTTAAAAGGAGGTATGCCGATTTACAAATACATCGCGAATCGCTTGTTGACCTTATTTCAGAACATCATGATTGACCAAAAGCTTTCCGAATACCACACCGGTTACCGAGCATTCTCGCGTGAGGCTTTGGAAGCCGTGAAATTCACCAAATGCGATGATGATTTCATCTTCGATAACCAAATGGTCTTGCAACTTTTCTGGAAAGGATTCGAAGTAGGCGAAGTAACTTGCCCGACTAAGTATTTTGACGAAGCCTCTTCCATCAATTTCAAACGCAGCTCCATCTATGGATTAGGTGTACTTTGGTATTCTGTCCGTTACCGCCTCGCGAAGTGGGGATGGAAATGGGATTTAATGAACTAATAAAAAAGCCTCAGATTTTACAGTCTGAGGCTTTTTTGTTTACTAGAATCGAATACTCGCTCCCAGCAAGAAATTAAATCCGGCTTGCGGATAATAGAAATTCTCTGTAGTCGTCGCGCCCCCGTAGCGGTACGAATAGGTGTAGCCATTCGACGAATACAGTTCGTTCAGCACATTATTCAATAATAGCGTAAAAGCAGGCCCTTTCTTCATCGTGTATTTCAAGCGAATATCTTGGGTCGCATAGGCCTTGATCGAACGAGCCTCGTCTGAGGTGTTGTCCAAAAATTGTTTACCCACATACTTGCTCAATAAACTCGCCTCGAAAGCGCCTACGGTATAGGTCAGCGTATTCCCTGCGATAACGGAGGGAGAATAAGCGATATCGGTATTTCCATGATTAATGACCACCTGATCATAGGTATCGTAGTCGGTCATTTTCTCTTGGAAATTGCGAATACGGTTTTGGCTTAAGGTCAAATTTCCATTCCAAAACAAGCGCTTCGAAAGCTGGTAATTCAACACGGCCTCGACACCCAAACGGTAACTCGACGCTGCATTCGTGCGAATAGCCTCTCCTACCGCATTCACCGCACCGGTCAAAACCAGTTGATCTTGGTAATCCATGAAATAACCATTCAATTGAAAACCGTATTTCGCGCCTGAACGTTGGTAGCCTAACTCATAATCTTGCACATATTCTGGGCGAGGCGCTGCCGTCGGATTATCGACAAAATCTTGGCGACTTGGCTCCTTGCTCCCCGCTGAAACCGAGGCGTACACTTTAGATTGATCGGAGATCTGGTGCGTTAAGCCGAATTTGGGATTAAAGAAGGAATAGCTTTTGTCATTCGCTAACACTAAAAACTTATCCGCCGTCCCCTGCATCAAATGACCCACCGTGCGGTATTGCAAATCCAGATAGGCATTCCAATGATCGGACAACACCACATTCGTTTTTGCATAAAGTGTCAAATCCGTTTTTTGTGAGCGACTGCGGTACCATTCCACTCCTGGCAATGGATCTACTAATACCCCAAAATGACGCCCAATGTAGCGATTCCATGCTCCCCCAAAGGTGAATTTAAATTTCTGAGAACCCGTATAATTCAAAGCAAAGGTCGAACCGTAAAAGTCATTATCAAGCCATTTGCGGCGAATTACATTAGCCGTCACAATCGACGTAACGCCATAATTCACCATCTCTGCATCGGGCTTGTATTCCTCATAATACCCACGACCATAGGTATAATGGGCATTTAAATCCAGATTCCAAACCTCCGACAAGCGGTGATTCGTGATTAATTGCAAGTGATCTTGCGCATAATTATCAGTTTGGTTCGCGTAGGTGTAGTAGTTATAAGTACGACCACTTTTTAACAAATTATCAGCTTCCGCCGCCGTTAAATAATTGCGATCGATGTAGTCTTGCATGCCTGAGGTCGAACCATTGATACGGCTTTCCGGCGTTCCATACCAAGACTGATAGGTCTTTTCTTTGCCGGTAAAGTAGTTTAAACGGATGAAACTTTTTGTGCCAAAATACCCGGCAGAAACATACGCCGATTGCAAATTAGACGAAGCGCGATCGATGTAACCATCCGAAACGATGCGAGACAAACGACCATCCAAAGTGAATTTGCCACCTAAAAGACCTGATCCAAACTTCAAGGTCGTTTTTAGTGTTCCAAAGGATCCGCCCGACGCATTCACTTCGCCATAGGCTTTTGGCTCATAACTATTCGTCTGCATGTTCACCGAACCCCCAAAAGCACCCGCTCCATTCGTGGATGTTCCCACCCCGCGCTGGATTTGAACTGAATTCACTGAACTCGCGAAATCCGGCATATTCACCCAATAGGTTCCTTGCGACTCTGAATCATTCACCGGAATCCCATTAATGGTTACGTTCACGCGCGTCGCATCGGAACCACGAATCCTAATTCCCGTGTATCCCACGCTCGCTCCCGCATCCGAAGTCGTCACGATAGAAGGACTAAAATTCAATAATTGGGGCATATCCTGACCCAAATTGGATTTTCCCAGATCCGCCGCCGACACATTCGAATAGGCCATCGCCGAATTTTCATCCGCACGAGTGGCGCGAACCACGACTTCATCTTGCAAGAAATTGGATTTTTTCAGGGCGATTTGACTGGCTTTATCAGCTGTGATTTCAACTGGCTCATAGCCGACAAAGCGCACGACTAAAACGGCCTTGGAAGAGACGATTAAATTGAAATGCCCTTTAGCATCTGTTACGTTTCCTTTCTGACTTCCTTTCACTGAAACGGAAGCACCCCATAAAGGAGCTTTGGTCTCCAGATCGAAAACGGTTCCCTGTACTTTTTGTGCAAATACACTTTGCACACATAAAATAAGCGTAATAATAAGCGTTGTTGCCTTTTTCATTTTTTTGAATTTTAGCAACAGGTAAAGGAGCCAAATC
>JBJTMW010000048.1:0-4956 GCA_046070715.1 Aquirufa sp.
GGGGATCAAGGGAATCGCATTTTGATCCGCAAATCGAATGATTTTCTCTAAATCCTCCTTAGTCTCTGGAATCACCACTCCTAGCGGCATCTCGCGGTAGGCGGACGCATCCGTGGCGTACAAAGTCTTCATCACCGTATCGGTATGAAGCGTTCCTTGCAAGGTGCTGCCTAAAGAAGATAAAAGAGATTCGGTGATTTGGGTTGCCATGGTTTATTTCTTAAGCTGCAATTTACACAAAGCACTGATTAGTAGCAATTGAGCCACTATATAAGTACTCATCACGACTGTAGATATCCCCGGAAAAGAATAATAAAACTTTCCAAAAGCCAAAACACTATCCGACACTACAAAGAAAAATGCTCCCCAGACTATCGTTTGATTCCTCAGGCGAATCGCAAAGTACAACATGGAACCGAGTGCGAATGCGTACAAGGTCACCGGAATTTTCATTCCGCCTGCTAAATGCGGGTTTAAAAAGGCCAAAAAACTAAAGACATAAATCAAAATACCAGCTAGTCGTTTTCGAGCAAAAGCCGGCACCCAAGTTTCTTCGGATGCATGCTTGGCAAAAAGGCGAATATAACTCAACTGCATAACCAAAAAGAAGCCTAAGCCTAGCTGAAAATACAACGGACTATCTCCCGGAAGCATCAAAAACACATCCCCTAACAGCGCAAAAATGGCCGTAAAAAACAAAGCTGGCTTCGGATTTACTTGGGCGATATGGCCCATCAAGAGGATCATCAGCAAAGGTTTGGTCACCAGACGCACCTCCGGATGAGAAGCTAAAAGCAAGGGAGACATGAGCTCAACAACTGCGTCAAGCCAAAATAATTTCAAAAAGACATTTTTCATCATCGTATGTAGCTAAGCAAAAAAAAATCACTCAACGCAAATGGCTAAGTGATTCTTTTTTTTAGTTCAGATCAGGTGTGGATCAAGATCCGCAAGCCTCACAAGCCTCAGGATTATCCAAAGAACAAGTCATATCTGCTTTATTTTGTTCTATACTGTTATCGAAACTTGCCGCCGCTGCCTTCGCTGCTGCTTCTGAGTAGACTAATTCTGTTTCGTTCACTAAATTCGTTTGCTCAATCGCCGGCTCCGCTTGTTTCTCCACCGTAAACTTGATCGCATCCGTTGCCGCTTTCGTACGTAGGTAATACATACCTGTCTTCAAGCCTAACTTCCATGCATGGAAGTGCATCGATGTTAATTTACCGAAGTTCACATCTTGGATGTGGATATTCAAGCTTTGTGATTGGCAAATATAAGCTCCACGATCAGCCGCCATTTCTAAGATGGTCTTTTGCTTGATCTCCCAAACCGTCTTGTACAACTCTTTCAAGTTTTGAGGAATCTCAGGAATACTTTGAACTGAACCATTCGCGATGATCAATTTGTTCTTCATGGAATCATTCCACAAGTTTAATTTAATCAAATCTTTCAATAAGTGCTTGTTCACGATCGCAAATTCACCTGATAACACACGACGTGCGTAGATATTTGATGTGTATGGCTCGAAGCACTCATTGTTTCCGAGGATTTGGCTAGTAGAAGCCGTAGGCATAGGTGCCACTAATAGAGAGTTACGCACACCGTGCTCTACTACTTTCGTACGCAAAGCCTCCCAATCCCAGTTTCCTGATGATGGAGTCACATTCCACATATCGAATTGGAATACCCCTTTCGAGATAGGCGAACCCTCCCACGTAGAATAAGGACCTTCTACTTTCGCTAATTCCATCGATGTTTCCATCGCTGCGAAATAAATAGTTTCGAAGATATCCTTGTTCAATTGCTGCGCTTCAGCTGATTCAAATGGCATACGCAACAAGATGAATACGTCTGCTAAACCTTGGACCCCTAAACCGATCGGACGGTGACGCATGTTCGAATTCTCCGCCTCTTTTACTGGGTAATAGTTTACATCGATGATCTTGTTCAAATTGCGTGTCGCAATCTTCGTCACATCGTATAATTTCTGGTGATCGAAACGTAAAACACCGTTTTCGTCTGCGTTCACATATTTAGGCAAGGCTAAAGAAGCTAGGTTACAAACCGCCACTTCATCTTTCGCTGTGTACTCGATGATCTCTGTACACAAGTTCGAAGACTTGATCGTACCTAAGTTCTTTTGGTTTGATTTATTGTTCGCATGGTCTTTAAACAACATGTAAGGAGTTCCTGTCTCTGTTTGAGATTCTAGGATCTTAAACCACAATTCTTGCGCCTTTACAACGGTGCGAGCTTTTCCTGCTGCTTCGTATTTCTCATATAACGCTTCAAACTCAGCTCCGTGCGTATCTGACATACCAGGACACTCATGAGGGCAGAATAAAGACCACTCTTCGTTGTTCTCTACGCGCTTCATAAATAAATCAGGAATCCAAAGAGCATAGAATAAATCACGCGCACGCATTTCTTCTTTACCGTGGTTCTTCTTTAATTCTAAGAATTCGAATACGTCTGCATGCCAAGGCTCTAAGTAAATCGCAAAACTACCTTTACGCTTTCCGCCGCCTTGATCTACGTAACGAGCGGTATCGTTAAATACGCGCAACATTGGGATAATACCATTCGAAGTACCATTCGTACCCTTGATGTATGAGCCTGTTGCACGGATGTTGTGGATGCTTAAACCAATACCTCCAGCAGACTGAGAAATCTTCGCTGTTTGCTTCAAGGTATCGTAGATTCCTTCGATTGAATCATCTTGCATTGTAAGCAAGAAACATGACGATAATTGGGGCTTAGGAGTACCGGCATTAAAGAGGGTCGGAGTCGCGTGTGTGAACCAGCGCTCAGACAGTAAATTATAGGTCTCAATTGCCGCTGCAATATCAGCTCCGTGGATACCCACCGCCACACGCATTAACATGTGCTGAGGGCGTTCAGCAATCTGACCATCTAGCTTTAATAGATACGATTTTTCTAGGGTCTTAAATCCGAAATAGTCATAACCAAAGTCGCGGTCATAGATGATCGCCTCATCTAATTCAACGGCATTGTTCTTGATGATATCATACACCTCTTTCGATAGAAGGGCTGCATTCAAACCAGTCTTGGGATCCACATACGTATACAGGCGCTTCATCGTAGCCGAGAAGGACTTCAACGTATTCTTGTGTAAGTTAGAAACTGCGATACGAGCAGCTAGAACTGCATAATCCGGATGTTTTGTCGTCAAAGAGGCAGCCGTTTCAGCCGCTAAATTATCTAACTCAGTCGTTTTAACGCCATCAAACAAACCAGTGATCACTTTTCTGGCAACCTCTAAAGGCTGAACAAAATAAGGATCTAAGCTGTAACTCAGCTTTTCAATTCTGGCGGTGATTTTGTCAAACTTGACTGATTCGCGACGACCGTCTCTTTTTACTACGTACATGTGTATCTATCTATTATAATTTAAAAACTTTCTAATCAAACTATCAAAAACCAACCTGTAAAAATAAGGCAAAAGATCTCCCGTGTTAAGAGAAGTTTTTTCTTAGCTTTAGGCCTCTTTTTGTGCTAACAAATTGAGTGCGTGGCGGTTTTGTTTTTATGCTTTCCTAAACCAAAAATTGAAGCATCTTTGGCTGATTGTGCTCTTGGTAAAATTAGAAAAAAAGCAGCCGTCTTGCAAACTATTTTTGGGCCAAAAAAAATAATAAAAAGAGGTGTATTTGAAATGCCACCTGCAAACACCCGCCTCTCAATTCATTAGCGGGATTGCTTCTTAGAAAAGTACTAAAAAAAATATTTGAAAAAATTTCTACCCCAAAAAAGGCGCTTGAAATCTCTAAAATTTTGTTAAGGTAAATAGTTGGAAAATAAAATACATTCTGTAATTTTGCATCCCTTATTGTAAGGTCCAAATATCCCCTTTGGAAAAATTATTTAAACAGGACGGCAGGGAATCGTCTATTATCCATTATCATGAAAAAAGATATCCACCCAGAATACAAAGAAGTTGTATTTCACGATCTATCAGCTGATTACAAGTTTTTAACTCGTTCTTGTGTTGCGACTACAGAGACTACAGAATTCGAAGGAGCAACCTACCCAGTATACAAACTAGAGGTTTCATCACAATCTCACCCATTCTATACAGGTAAGAACGTATTGTTAGATACAACAGGACGTGTGGACAAATTCAACAAGCGTTACGCGAAGTAATTTTCCTATCGCCTATACGAAAAGCCTTCTTCCATTTTTGGGGGAAGGCTTTTTTTATCCTAGATTTGTCCTATGCAGTTCAAGGTCTATTTATACGAGAATATCGCCATAAAATGCGCGCTACAGCCACTCACGCAGCACCGGAAAGTCGCTGAATTGTGGCTAGGCACGAGTACCCTAGAAAGCAAATGGCCTAAGCGTGTTTCGAACGCTGATCAAGCGGAAATTCGGGTGCTCAGTGCGGTACTTCCTTTGGCTTCTACTTTCGCGCTTTTGGACCAGCTTCCGGCAGACAGTTCTTATCTATTTGAGGGGATTGTTTTAGCCCAAAGAGGGCAAGGCACGAACCGCATAGAGCAAGCACTTCCCCTCCTCCAGCATCCAGAAGATTTATTGTCCTACCAAGCCGAGTTTTTAAAGGCTGAAATCAAAGGAAACAATCCCGCTCCCGGAAACAACACATTTATCTCTTCAGAAAACATCTACATTCATCCATCAGCACACGTTCAGGGGAGTATTTTAGATGCTAGCCAAGGACCTATTTATATAGGGGAGGATGTTAAGCTACAAATAGGCACACTGATTCAGGGCCCTACGGCACTACTAAAAGGCGCAACGACGAACCTGGGAGCAAAGATCCGCCCAAACACCACGATAGGCCCAGGCTGCAAGGTAGGTGGTGAAATTAACCACTGCATTTTCTTTCCCTATAGCAACAAGGCGCACGAGGGTTATTTGGGCAACTCCGTTGTGGGATCCTTTTCGAACTTAGGGGCACTGACGAATGGATCG
>JBJTMW010000049.1:0-5472 GCA_046070715.1 Aquirufa sp.
AAAAAGAATCGTCAATAGTTTTTTCATCGTTTGAAGATTTATGAAAACGAATATAAAAATTCTTTGGCAATAAAAGGTTATTTCGTAGATTTGCACCTACTCTATATATTATATAGACTTTATAAACATTTCAAGAAAAATTTATGCAAAGTTTCCGCTCTGAGATAGAAAACCCCGTAGTCGAAAAAGACATCCTGGATTTAGCGAAAAAAATCGCTCAATTTAAGGCTGGTGAGATTCACGAGGAGAAATTCAGAAGTCTTCGCCTCGCGCGCGGTGTCTATGGACAACGCCAACAGGGGGTGCAAATGATCCGCATTAAATTGCCGTATGGCAAGATTCAATTCCACCAATGGAAGCGAATTTCGGACATTTCAGACGAATATTCGACCGGAAACCTGCATTTAACGACGCGTCAAGATATCCAGATTCACTATGTGTCGCTGGACCGTACGCCGGAACTTTGGGCAAAATTAGAGCAGGACGATATCACCTTGCGCGAGGCTTGTGGAAACACGGTGCGTAACATCACGGCCTCCCCTACCTCAGGGATCGATCCGAAAGAACTATTTGACGTAAGCCCGCATGCAGATGCGGCATTCCGTTACTTTTTGCGCAACCCGATCTGCCAAGAAATGGGTCGTAAAATCAAGATGTCCTTCTCGAATACGGATGAAGATACGTCTTTGGCCTATTTACATGATATGGGTTTTATTCCCAAAATTGTGGACGGCAAACGCGGTTTCAAGGTAGTCGTGGGTGGTGGCTTAGGTGCACAACCGATGCTGGCTCACGTGGCACATGAATTCCTATCAGAAGAACTTGTTATTCCTTTCATCGAAGCCATTTTGCGTGTTTTCGATCGCCACGGCGAACGCAATTCTCGCCACAAGGCGCGTATGAAATTCTTGATCCAAAAGATCGGCTTCGAGGCCTTTATGAATTTAGTGAAAGCGGAATCAAAAGCGTTAAAAAATCACACGTTCGAGATTCCATCGGCTATGGCTTGGGAGGTTACGCCGCCTACCTTAGTGGCAGACGTTTCCGCACCAGCTACCGAGGAATACGCCACTTGGTTAGCGACCAATACCTTTGAACAAAAGCAAAAAGGATTCCACGCGGTCTATGTACGCATCCTCAATGGTAATATTTCCAGCACCACTTCACGTTCGCTTATTGTGGCATTAACTGGCTATATCGGCGATGATATTCGCATCACGATTAACCAAGGTTTGATGCTGAAATATGTGCCTACCGCGAATTTGGCCTACGTCTATTCCGTATTAGAGGCACACGGATTAGACGCGCCGGGAGCGAATTCCATCGCGAACATTACGGCCTGCCCAGGTACGGACACGTGTAATTTAGCGATCTCGGATTCGACGAATATCACTTCGAAATTAGAGGCGGTCATCACCGAAGAATTCCCGTCCTTGATCCACGACAGCGCAATGAAAATCAAAATCTCCGGCTGTATGAACGCTTGTGGACAACACAGTATGGCGTCGATTGGCTTCCACGGATCTTCGTTAAAGGCCGCGGACAAACGCGTTTTACCAGCTTTGCAGGTCTTATTAGGCGGCGCGACTTTGGGAAATGGCGAAGGAAAAATCGCGGATAAAGTGATCAAAGTTCCATCGAAAAGAGGTCCTCAAGTATTGCGCACCTTATTGAATAACTTCGAAGAAAACGCGCAGGCAGACGAATATTTCCACAGTTATTACGATCGCCAAGGCGAGAAATATTTCTACGATTTATTGAAGCCCATCGCAGATTTAAGCACACTGGTGGACGATGATTTCATCGACTGGGGCGCTTCAGAAAACTTTGCTACGGAAATCGGTGTGGGAGAATGTGCTGGTGTCGTGATCGACTTAGTGGCGACTTTGTTATTTGAATCAGACGAAAAATACGAATGGACTGCGGCGGCATTAGAGGACAAACGCTATGCGGATGCGATCTACCACGCCTATAGCGTGTTTATTTCAGCGGCAAAAGCACTCTTATTAGATAAATCGATTTCGGTTCCTACGCAAAACTCCGTGATCACGAAGTTCGATGAAAACTTTGTGGCGACTGGTGATTTTTCCGTGGATGCACCCTCATTCGCTGATTTAGTGTTACAGATTAACCAAAACGAACCATCGGCGGAATTTGCGGCCTCCTACACGGCGCAAGCACACGCCTTTTTACAATCTGCCAAAGTTGCCCGCTCTTAATCCTATGAAGAACTTAAGCCAATTCAGAACTTTAGAACCGCATCCGAAATTAACGGTGGTGGGTGCTGGCCCAGGCGATCCGGAGTTGATCACCTTGAAGGCTATCAAGGCCATCGCGTCAGCACAAGCCGTTTTATACGATGCTTTGGTTGACCAAAGCTTGTTAGAACACTGCTCCCCTACCTGCGAACAGATTTATGTGGGCAAACGCCCAGGCGAGAGCCATTCGCAAGAGGCGATTAACAAATTAATCGTGGAGAAAGCCTATGCTTTAGGGCACGTGGTTCGCTTGAAAGGCGGAGATCCATTTGTCTTTGGACGGGGTCAAGAAGAAATCGAATACGCGCGCGGATTTGGTTTATTGACAGATTACATTCCAGGTATTTCGTCGTCTTATGCGGCGGCGGGAAGCGCAGAGATTCCCTTGACGATTCGCGGGGTGAACGAAAGCTTTTGGGTGATGACGGGCACAAAATCGGATGGTTCTTTGACAGCAGACTTAGCCTTAGGGTTGCAATCTTCGGCGACTTTGGTCATTCTCATGGGGATGAATAAGTTAGAGGAGATCGCTTCTTTGTGCCAAAAATACGGTAAAGGCGACATCTCTGCCGCGATTATCCAAAACGGCACAATGAAAAATCAACGAATTGGCGTATCTTCGGCGGCAGAATTAGCTTCCATGGCTTCGAAAGAGGGCTTGAGCAATCCGGCAGTCATTGTGATAGGCGAAGTAGTTCGTCACGCAAAGCCGGAATTATGGCAACAAATCACTAAAATTAGCAAAGAAAATGAGCAATAGAATTAATATTTCCAGCGGTTCACCTTTTGAAGATACGTTCGGCTACTGCCGCGCGGTAAAAACGGGCAACTTATTAGAAATCTCGGGAACAGTGGCCTTAGTCGATGGCGAAAAAATCACCGCTGATGATCTTTATGCTCAAACCTACAATATCATCGAGCGCATCGCGGTCGTTTTAGAAGAGGCTGGTTCATCCCTAAAAGACGTGGTTCGTACCCGTATTTTCACGACGGACATTTCCAAAAACCTAGACATCGCTCGTGCACACGCCCATTTCTTTGGCGAGGTAAAACCTACTACGGGTATTTATGAAATCTCCGCATTAATTGCTCCACAGTACAAAGTGGAAATTGAGTTTACGGCTTGGGTGGGATAAGAATATATAACCTAAATCTTGCCAGCCTCCCGCTTCAGCAATTCCACATCAATCGGAACAACCCCTAACGATTCACAGACTAAGCCTCCGCCTAAATTAGCGAGTTCTGCAATTTGCGAGGCGGATCCGCCAGCGGCAAGCGCGCAAGCGGCAATGGAAATAACGGTATCACCAGCGCCTGAAACATCGGCGATTTGGCGAATGTGGGCGGGGATTTGAATTTGGTCTGCTGCGAAATCCATGTACACACCACGTTCTGACATGGTCACGAATAAACCTGTGAAGGATTGCGCTGCTTTGAAATCAGCGACTGTTTTTGCGATAGCATCAGGTGCAATGGCAGCAGCCTCTAAACCTAAACCGTCCCGTAATTCATTCAAATTAGGCTTAAACAAAGTGGCTCCGCTATAAGCGAAAAAGTTCTTTTTCTTGGGATCAACGACGGTTGGTATTTGCTTCGTTTTGGCAAGCGCAATGATTTCTTGAATCAATTCAGCACTCAAAACCCCTTTGTCATAATCCTCAAAAAGAATCACATCCACTTCCGATAACCACGCTTTCACTTGTTCCAATAAGGCTTTTGATGAAGTAGCAGAAATTGGTGCTTCCGTTTCCGAATCCACGCGAATCAATTGCTGAGATCCGGCGATAACACGTTCTTTAACCGTCGTAGGACGACCTTTTTCAGTGATAATACCTGAAGTAGAAAGGCCCGCTGATTGTAGAATTCCTTGTAAGGTTTCGCCTGTGGCATCGTCTCCGATAACCGAGCAAACATAGGGTTTTGCACCTAGGCTTGCGATGTTCAAGACCACATTACCCGCGCCGCCTAAGCGAGATTCGCGCTTGATGACGTTCACCACAGGAACTGGAGCTTCCGGAGAAATGCGATTCACCTTTCCCCAGGTATAAGCATCCACCATTAAATCGCCAATCACGAGAACGCGTAGGCTAGAAAATTTCTCAATCAGGGTAGATAATGGATTCATATTTATTAACCTCCAATAGTCGTCATCGATTCGGTGATGACTCCTTTACGTTTATTTTCTGCTTCAAATCCATCCAACGGACGCGATTTAAATAATGTCAAAAATTGTGCTTTCACCTCCTCATCGCTCACTTCGCTACGAAGATACGGCTTCATATCAAAAACGCCATCATCGTAGAGACAAGTCTTGACTTGACCTTTGGCAGTCAAGCGAATACGATTACAGCTTCCGCAAAAGGTTCGGGTAAAGGCCGCGATTATACCCACATTGCCTTTAAATCCAGGAATGTCATAGGTGTTTGCCGTTTCCCCAAATAAAAAGGGTCTCGCTTTTAAGTCCGGAAATTGCGAGCGAATACGTTCTAAAATACGAGCATGATCCCAAAACAATTTCTCTTCTACCAGTCCAGAACCATTAAAAGGCATTTCTTCGATGAATCTCACCGATACCGGATGCTCGCGAGCGAACTCCGTCAAAGCAATAATATCATCCTCATTTTTGCCCTGCATCACGACCGCATTGATCTTGACTTGGAAGCCGGCATCGATTAAGCGAATAAGATTTTCATAGACTTTGGCAAAATCATCCCGACGCGTAATCTGCTGAAAGCGATCCCGATCTAAAGAGTCTAAACTCAAATTAATGTGACGCACACCTAGCTTTTTTAGCGCATCTATGTATTCACCAATGAACACCCCATTCGTCGTTAAACAGATTTCAAGGACTTTCAAGCCCGCTAAATTCGTTAAGAAATCCAGCAAACCATTTCGAACAAAGGGCTCTCCACCCGTAATGCGGACCTTTTTAATCCCCATTTCGTGCAAAATACGGGTCAAGCGAAACATCTCGTCCCAGCTCAACAACTCGCGCTCTGGCATATAGTTAATCCCCTCTGCCGGCATGCAATAGGTGCAGCGCAGATTACAACGATCCGTCACCGCGAGACGTAAATACGTTAATTCGCGGCCGTGATTATCTAAAAGCTGAGGATTATCCAATATATTTGTTCAATAGTTACCAAAGGTACAAAAAACGATGTCAACCTACCACATCTTACTGTTCGGTATTTGCCGAGATTTATTAAAATCG